>CATYWI010000067.1 GCA_958414155.1 uncultured Anaerotruncus sp.
ACATTCCCGTCTATATTTTTGAAACGCTTTCGGGAAGATATTACACAGAGATCCATGTGAGCGAATATCAGAAGGCGCGCGTTTACTTCAACAACAAACTCCACTCGGTACTTGATGCGGGTCGTTATTTCTTCTGGAACACCGAAAACACGGTGTCATTCGACTTTGTTGACACCCGCCTGCTCCAGTGTGACATTCCCGGTCAGGAAATGCTGACGCGCGACAAGGTGACTATCCGCGTGAATTTTGTCTGCAACTACAAGATCACCGACTTTGTAAAGATCTCCGCCGAGGTGGATAACTATGAGAACCAGCTCTACACCGCCGCGCAGCTGTCGCTTCGCGAATATGTCGGTGCACATACGCTCGACGAGATACTTGAAAATAAAAAGGACATGGGACGCGCGGTGCTTGGCGAGCTTACGGTAAAGGCAAAGGCTCTTTATATCGATATAAAGAGCGCCGATGTCAAGGATATAATCCTGCCCGGCGAAATACGCGATATTATGAATTCCGTACTGGCTGCCGAAAAGCAGGCACAGGCGAATGTTATAACCCGCCGCGAGGAGGTCGCTTCCACGCGCTCACTGCTCAACACAGCAAAGCTGATGGAGGAAAACGCGACGCTTTACAAGCTCAAGGAGCTTGAATATGTTGAAAAGATATGCCGCAATGTAGGCAACATCAATGTAACCGGCGGCGATATGCTCTCTCAGCTTACCGAGATACTTCGCGGACACAAGGAAAATTAACCAACAAACAATATTATGGCGCCGCGCATATGCGCGGCGCCATGATATTTGTTTGCTTTTTATTTTTTGGGGATAAGGACTTCGGTACCGCCCATGTAAGGACGAAGCACCTCGGGGATAGTTACGCTGCCATCCGCCTGAAGATGATTCTCAAGGAATGCGATAAGCATACGCGGCGGTGCGACGACTGTGTTATTGAGGGTATGCGGCAGATACATTCTGCCGTCAGCTCCCTTTACGCGCATTCTGAGGCGGCGAGCCTGTGCGTCTCCGAGGTTGGAGCAGGAGCAGACCTCAAAATATTTTTGCTGTCTGGGCGACCACGCCTCGATGTCGCAGGATTTGACCTTAAGGTCGGCAAGGTCTCCGGAGCAGCATTCGCGCTGGCGTACCGGGATCTCCATGGAGCGGAACAGCTCTACCGAGAAGCGCCACATCTTTTCGTACCATGCCATGCTGTCCTCCGGACGGCAGACGACGATCATTTCCTGCTTTTCGAACTGGTGGATGCGATAAACACCGCGCTCCTCGATACCGTGCGCACCTTTTTCCTTGCGGAAGCAGGGGCTGTAGCTCGTAAGCGTCTGAGGCAGACTCGCCTCGGTAATGATCTGATCTATGAATTTACCGATCATGGAATGCTCGGAGGTACCGATGAGGTAGAGGTCTTCGCCCTCGATCTTGTACATCATGGCATCCATATCATTCTGGCTCATAACGCCTTCAACAACATTGCCGTGGATCATAAAGGGCGGTATACAGTAGGTAAAGCCCTTATTTATCATGAAATCACGTGCATATGCGAGCACCGCGGAATGCAGGCGGGCTATGTCGCCCATGAGATAATAGAAGCCGTTACCCGAAACACGTCCGGCAGCATCCATATCGACACCGTTGAATTTTTCCATTATCTCTGTATGATAAGGTATCTCAAAATCGGGCACGACAGGCTCGCCGAAGCGCTGGACCTCGACATTATGGCTGTCGTCGGGACCTATCGGAACGCTGGGATCGATTATATTCGGGATCACGAGCATGATCTTTCTGATCTTTGCCTCAAGTTCCGGCTCCTTTTTTTCAAGCTCGGCGAGGCGCGCAGCGCTCTCGGCGACCTTTTTCTTCATTTCCTCCGCCTCGGCGCGCTGACCGTGTGCCATAAGAACGCCTATCTGCTTTGAGCAGCGGTTCTTTTCGGCGCGCAGGTCGTTGGCTTCCTGGATCGTACGGCGATTTTCGGCATCAAGCGCTATCACCTCATCGACCAACGGGAGCTTTGCATCCTGGAACTTGTTTTTGATGTTCTGCTTCACTATGTCGGGATTTTCTCTGACAAATTTAATGTCAAGCATTTTCTTTCCTCCGTTTTATGATGAAAAATAATTTGAAAAATAAAAAACACCCCCGGCATACACTGCGCATACGCCAAGGGTGAATAATCACGGTACCACCTTGTTTTTAACTCAATGTCCTTTAACGCAGACGCGCGGCGCCGTTCGTCACGGGCGGCTCGGGAGTGGATATTGCTCCTTCCGCGCAGCAGGACTCACAGCCTTGATCCCACTTCTCTTTTCGCAGTCCGAGTGTTTTTTCCGTCATTGCCTTTACTCTGTATATTTTATACTGAAAAACGGTTTTTGTCAATCCCCTTTTTCAATATTCGTGCTTTTTGCGGCATTATTGAATATCGCAAAGCTCATATCTGCCCTTTTTACAGCAGATGATGCGGCGTCCGCCGGTCTCTTCAGCCTTGCTGTTTATGCGGCATATCATGGGCGCTATGTCGCGCGCCCGGCTTCTGCCGCTGTCGGCGCGGATACCGCCGATGCAGACATCAAAAAGACGTTCCGAGGTTGCGCTGCCAAAGTTCACAAGGTAGGTGAGTGCCAGATGCTCCGCCGGCGTGAGACTAAGGCTGTAACCGGCGTTATAAATGCTGTCGCCCTGACATATCAGCTCACCAACGCGCCCGCGCTTTTTGTAATTGTCGATATCGCGCAGGAAATCAAGCAGCCTTCCGGAGTACGGATCGGCGCAGAAGTGCATATAACGGGACATAGCCTCCGCATTCTCCCCGACCGCGATACGTGGGGCGTCGCCTGTATCGAACGCCGAAAACATCGGATGAAACGGGTAAAAGAACACGACCACGCTGTAATCGTGCGCAAGGATCGCCGCTTCAAAGTCGATAGGAGACGGCGCCAACGCTAACACACGGTTGCGCCGCAGATATCTGTGAAACGCGAGGCGTTCACTTACTTTGTCGCATATCACAAGTATCATATAGTTTTTTCTCCGCCGACCTCGGTATCCGCATCGCGGTAAAACGAATCGAAATCAAGCTGTGCGCCGCCGGGCGACATGAGTTTGCGGTCGCCGGCGCCGAGAACGACATTGTAGAATCTGCCCGCGATTATAAAATGATCAAGCAGAGTGATGCCGCAAACGTCAAGTATCTGCCTGAACTGCATCGTAAGCGAGATATCTTCCCGTGACGGCGTTGCAACTCCGTTGGGATGGTTATGTGCCAGCACGACCACGGCTGCATTGCGTCTGAGCGCCTTTTCGATAACAAAGCGCGGAGTGATATTTACCGAGTTTACAACTCCCTCGCCCGCATTCACAACGTCAAGCAGCTTCATGCTGTTATCGAACAGCAATATGTATGCACGCTCGACCGTAACGCCGATATAAAGGCTCACAAGGTACTTTCCTATCTGACCCACAGAAGTGTACCTCAACTCGGCATTCCCGCGTTCAAGCGCGTATCTGCGCGTCACAGCGCACATCATTTTAAGCATCGTCGCCGCATGTGCGCCGACGCCGGGGACCTCGGTGATCTCATCGATATCCGCCTCAAGTATCCCCGCAAGAGTACCGAAGCGCTCGACCAGAAGATGCGCCGTTTCATTTACATCGCGCTGAGGTATTGCGTAGAAAAGCATAAGCTCAACGACCTCGTGCGTGCTGAAGGAATCAAGCCCTTCGCGCAAAAAGCGTTCCTTAAGCCTTGCCCGGTGTCCCTCATGCGTGCTCATAGCTTGGAATTGGCAGTTTTGAGTATAACGTCATGATAACCGCCCTCAACTATGCTCGTGGAGGACACAAGGGTTATACGTGCGTTTTTCTGAAGATCGGGAATATTGGTCACGCCGCAGTTGCACATGGTCGATCTGACCTTATAGAGGCTCTTGGCAACATTGTCATGAAGAGGTCCGGCGTAAACGACGTATGAATCAACGCCCTCCTCGAAGTTGAGACCGCTCTTACCGCCAAGATCGTATCTCTGCCAGTTGCGGGCGCGGTTGGAGCCTTCGCCCCAATACTCCTTTACGTACTGGCCGTTTATGAAGAGACGGCTCGTGGGGCTTTCGTCAAAGCGGGCAAAATATCTGCCGAGCATGATGAAGTCAGCTCCCATTGCCAGAGCGAGCGTCATATGATAATCATGTACTATTCCGCCGTCCGAGCAGATGGGCACGTAAATGCCGGTCTCCTCGAAATATTCGTCACGTGCGGCAGCGACATCGATGATAGCGGTCGCCTGACCTCTGCCTATTCCCTTCTGTTCACGGGTGATGCAGATCGAACCGCCGCCGATACCGACCTTTACAAAGTCCGCCCCTGCCTCGGCAAGGAAGCGGAAACCGTCGCGATCGACAACATTGCCCGCGCCCACCTTAACGCTGTCGCCGTATCTCTCGCGTATAAAGTCAAGCGTCTGCTTCTGCCAGCAGGTGTATCCCTCGGATGCGTCGATGCAGAGAACATCCACACCGGCGTCAACAAGAGCGGGAACGCGCTCGGCATAGTCGCGGGTATTTATACCTGCGCCGACCATAAATCGCTTCTGTCCGTCAAGCAGCTCCTGCGGATTTTCCTTATGTTCGGAGTAATCCTTACGGAAAACAAAATAGCAGAGCCTGTCCTCATCGTCAACGATGGGAAGTGCGTTCAGCTTATTGTCCCAGATTATATCATTAGCCTCTTTGAGGGTGGTATCCGCCGGTGCGGTGATAAGACGCGCGCGTGGCGTCATGAACTCCGACACCTTGAGATCGGGCGACATACGGGATACGCGGTAGTCGCGTCCGGTAACGATACCGAGCAGGTGACCGTTGTGCAAGCCGTTGTCGGTAATGGCGATCGTACCGTGACCGTTGCGTTCGACAAGCGCGAGCACATCAGCCAATGTATTATCGGGGGTAAGGTTGGAGTCGCTTACAACAAAGCCTGCCTTGTAGCTCTTTGCGCGTGCTACCATGGCAGCCTCATCCTCAATGCTCTGCGAACCGTAGATAAATGACATTCCTCCCTCACGCGCGAGCGCTATTGCCATCCTGTCATCGGATACAGACTGCATAACAGCCGATACGAGCGGTATATTGAGATATATATCGGACTTCTCACCGCGGCGGTGCTTTACGAGCGGCGTCCTGAGCGATACGTTTGACGGTATGCAATCGGTAGACGTATAGCCGGGGATGAGCAGATATTCGCTGAATGTGTGTGAGGGCTCCGGATAATAATAAGCCATTTTTTCACTGTCCTTTCTTTTTCATATGACTGAATTGTAAAATGAGGCGTGAATACACGGAGCCGGGCTTGAACAGAGCCGCCTGCACCGTCATTTTCACGCTTTTATCATACCGTAACAAATTATGGTCTTATTCCGCGCCGGGCTGCCGCGCATAAATGCGCGGCAGCCCGGATATTTTTCAGATGTATCTCTTAATTGTATCGTCGGCATCATCGACGGGAAGCGAGGAGGTCATGACTATGTTGACCTTATGGCTGTCGGCAAGCTCGTCAAGAGAGAGCAAGAGACGCTCAAAAGCATCGCGGTCGTTGTTGCAGATGCGGAGAGCGGAGTCGATGAACACATCGGTCACATCGTGATTGCTGGCAAGTATGCCCGCCACAAAGCCGTAAAGGGCTCCTGCGTCAAAGACATAGTACTCATCAACGTTGATAAGTCTGCATCTGTAATTTACATCGTAGCGGAGCTTTATACCCTTTTCGATGCACACGACCGCGCCTTCGCTCGCCTCGACCGCCTGATTGACCATTTCGATAAGAGTTTTGGTCTTGCCGGAGCCTTTGACTCCGATGAGTAATTTAAG
Organism: uncultured Anaerotruncus sp.; assembly: GCA_958414155.1. The sequence goes on from CATYWI010000067.1 coordinate 5,873, forward strand.
CATATGATTTTACCGTACCTTTCCCGGCCGTCTGCCGCAAGGCAAACGGAACGCGAAAAAAATGTATTTGGATAGCTCCTTTTTTTTCACGCCGGTGTCCGCGTGCCTCAAGGCAACGAACGGAGCATCCCCGCTTTTTCGGAATATTCTTCGCTGATTATATTATACACTATAAATTCCGAAAAATCAAGGGGTTTTCAGCTTTTTATCTGAGATCGGATCAGAGTCTTGACTTAAGGCTGGCAGTCATTTCTTCATAGCCGGGCTTACCGAGAAGAGCAAACATATTCTTCTTGTAAGCTTCAACTCCGGGCTGGTTGAAGGGGTTGACACCTAGCAGGTATCCGGAGATCGCGCAGGCAAGCTCGAAGAAGTAGATCATGTATCCGAGCGAGCGTGCAGAACGGTCGCGGAGCGTGAGCAGGATGTTGGGAACTCCGCCGTCAACGTGGGCAAGGAGCGTTCCCTTCATAGCCGTCTCATTAACATATGTGAGCGGCTTTCCGGCAAGGAAGCCCAGACCGTCAACATTTTCGGCATCCTCGGGGATCACAACAGCCTTTCCGGGATCTTCAAGCGAGATGACCGTCTCAAACATGGTGCGGTCACCGTCCTGGATAAACTGTCCGAGCGAATGCAGATCGGTCGAGAAAACGACAGAGGCGGGATAAAGTCCCTTGCCGTCCTTGCCCTCGCTCTCGCCGAAGAGCTGCTTCCACCACTCGTTGAACATAAGCATATACGGCTCGTAGCCGACAAGTATCTCAAGCTTTTTGCCCTTGCGGTAAAGGATGTTGCGGAGCGCGGCATACTTATATGCGGGGTTCTTTTCAATGTCTGCGGAGGTAAGCTCGTGCATCGCCTCGGCAGCGCCGCCCATAAGCTCGTCAAGATCTATACCGGATACGGCAATGGGAAGCAGACCGACAGCGGAAAGCACGGAATA
>CATYWI010000068.1 GCA_958414155.1 uncultured Anaerotruncus sp.
CTGCTACGCAGGAATTGGTTGTACCAAGGTCTATACCTATGATCTTTGACATGATTTATTTCCTCCAATATATTGTGAATTGATTTTTATTTATGTGATAGCCATCAGTTTGCGACCTTTACGACCGCATGCCTTATGACCTTATCGCCTTTTTTGTAGCCCTTCTGGAAGACCTCAACGACCTGCCCTTCACCCGCCGACTCATCGTCAACATGCATCACAGCATTGTGAAGGTTGGGATCAAAGGTCTCTCCTTCAGCCTTTATTTCTTCAACGCCGAGTTTTGCCAGCGCTTCGGTAAAGCTCTTGAGCGTCAGTGCAAGCCCCCCGGACAGCGCCTCGGCATCCGTACACCCCACCGCTCTGTCAAGGTTGTCGAGCACGGGAAGCAGCGCGCCTATCGCATCGGAATACGCATCGGCATAAATACCGTCCTTTTCCTTTGCCGCACGGCGCCGGAAGTTATCGTACTCGGCAAGCATACGCAGATATCTGTCGTCCCCTGCCTTTTGGGCATCCTCTGCCGCGGCAAGCGAACGCTCAAGCTCCGCAACGCGCGCTTCAAGCTTTTTTACCTTCTTTTTTTCGGAATGCGAAAGCTTTTCCTCCTCCGGCTCCGCCGCGCCTGCGCCGCTGCCAGTACTCTCAGCTGCCTTTGCATCCTCTTTTGCTTCGGTTTCCGCCCCGGTCTCCTTTTTTTCCTCGGAGACCTCTGCGGTCTTTTCTTCTTTTTCTATGTCTGTCATTTCCCTCATCCGTTCCTTATTTTATTCGGACTCCCCGTCCTTTTGTTTTCCGGGAAGCGCCGGCGGCGTCTCGCTGACGCCCGGGTCTATCATTTCCCCTATCATTCCGCAAAGACGCTCTATCGTTTCAAGCACCCTTGCGTAATCCATTCTGAGGGGACCGAGAACTCCTATGACGCCCACCGTCTTGTCGCCGCGTTTTACCGGCTTGAAGACCAGCGAGGAATTGTTCATCACCCTTACGGGCGATTCCGAACCGATAACGACCGATATCTCGTCGTCCTTTTCATTTGACACAAGGTCAAGTATCTCTTCCTTATGTTCAAGCGTTCCGAGAAGATTTTTCAGCTCCTCCGGATCCGAATAATCGGGATACTGGAGAAGGTGGTTTATGCCGGAAAGCCTCAGCTCTCCGCTGTCAAACTCGGTCATAGTCTCGTATATCGTCTTGATGATCGGACTTATCAGCGCCGCATCTGCGCCCATTATCGCTTCGAGCCGCATCATGACCGGCAGGTTTATCTCATTCGCCGAAAGCCCCGCAACATTTTCGTTGAGGGCGGCGGCAAGTCTTGATACCGCCTCCTGAGACATCGGCGCGGAAAGACGCACATGCTTTGATATGACCGACCCCGTTGAACTTATCATGATAAGCACAAAGCTCAGACCGTCGATATACGCCGTTTCAAAACGGTTTACCGTTACGGCGGCGCATTTCGGCTTGGCGGCTATGCCGGTATAGTTGGTGAGCGCCGAGGCGAGCCGCGACGCCGTAAGAAGCATCTGATCGACCTCGCTCGTTTTGCTTTTGAGCACCTGATTTATCTGCGCTATCTCACCCGTCGTCATTGCATACCGCTCGATGAGCTGATCCACATAAAAACGGTAGCCAAGCTGGGACGGGACACGCCCCGCCGAGGTGTGCGGCTGTTCAAGATAGCCCATGTCCTCAAGCTCCGCCATTTCATTGCGTATCGTAGCCGAGGAGCATTTCAATCCCGGAAGCATCTGAAGCGACTTTGACCCGACCGGGTCGCCGTTCTCAATATACGATTCAACCACAGCCTTGAGGATCGCCTTCTTGCGCCCTGTAAGCTCGTCGCCGTACATTTTATCGTCACCTCCGTTTTGATTTTAGCACTCGTGATGGTTCAGTGCTAACCAACGCTAATAATATAGCACGAAAAGCCCCAGAGTTCGTGCTTTTTGGGTTTCTTTTCTGTTAATAAATTGTGAATTCTGGCACTTGTCCTTTTTTTGTGATAACAAACGCCTCTTTCACTCCACACACGGCGGACATAACACGGATCATTACGGTTCGGCGCAGCTGTTCTGCCGCCGGAACGACTGTATAAACGAAGACATCTCCCCTCGCCACGTTACGGCATATCCGCTTCCTATAAGATGCTCCTTCATATAATCGTTTGTGTCCTGACCGACAGACTGCTGCTTTCCACCCGTTCGGGATCATCTGCAGCTATTTTATTAAACAAAATGATAACACCACAGTGTATTTATATTCACAAAACAGATGTATAATAATAGCGTGAAAAAATCACATACGAAAGGGATGTTTTATATGTCTGAAGAAAAAGAAAAAACAAAAGGCGGAATATCCGTCGAAACACAGCATATATTTCCTATTATAAAGAAGTGGCTATATTCCGACAAGGATATATTCATCCGCGAGATAGTTTCAAATGCCTCCGACGCAATAACAAAGCTGCGTAGGCTTGAGTCGCTCGGGCAAGCCGAAATCGGCGAGACCGACTGGCGCATAGACGTAACGCTTGACCGCGATGCCGGAACGATAACGGTCGAGGACAACGGCATAGGCATGACCCGCGAAGAGCTTGAAAAGTACATCTGCTCGATAGCCCTCTCCGGTGCGCTCGATTTTGTGGCAAAATACGAAAACGGTGACAACTCAAACGGCATAATCGGGCATTTCGGACTTGGATTTTACTCATCCTTCATGGTCAGCGACACGGTGGAGGTCAACACGCTCTCATATACGGGCGGTCCGGCGGTCCACTGGGTATGCAATGAGGCGGGCGAGTACGAAATATCCGAGGGCGACCGCGAGCGCCGCGGCACCGAGGTGATAATGCACATTTCGGAGGACGAAAAGGAATACCTTGAGCCATCGCGCCTCCGCACGGTGCTCAACCGCTACTGTGCGTTCATTGCCGTGCCGATATACTTCCACGACGGCGAAGAGCACAGTCATGCGCATGACGAGGGCGAGGAGTGCGCCGAATGCTCCTGCCATGACGAGGAAAAGCCGATAAACGACACCACGCCGCTCTGGACGCGCAAGCCCTCCGATATAAAACCGGAGGAGTACATCGAATTCTATCACAAACTCTTCCTCGATGCAAACGACCCGCTCTTCTGGGTACACATCAACGCCGACTACCCGCTCAACTTCAAGGGGATACTCTTCTTCCCCAAACTGAACAGCGAATATCAGAACCTTGAGGGGCAGGTAAAGCTGTATTACAATCAGGTATTCGTTGCCGACAACATCAAGGAAGTCATTCCGGAGTACCTTCTCATGCTCCGCGGCGCCATAGACTGCCCCGAGCTGCCGCTCAACGTATCGCGCAGTTACCTTCAGGACAGCGCATATGTAAAAAAGGTCTCGGCGCATATAGTTAAAAAGGTAGCGGACAAACTCTGCTCCCTGGCTTCCGGCGAACGCGAAAAATACGAAAAGGCATATCCGGACATACGCATTTTCATCGAATACGCATGCCTGCGCGACCGCAAATTCTTTGACCGCGTAAAGGATTCCCTTCTCATACGCCTTACCGAAGGCTCGCCGCTCACATTTGCCGAATACCTCGAAAAGGCAAAGGAAAAGCATGAAGGAAAGATATACTACGCCTCCGACACGGCGCTTCAGGCACAGTATATCACAATGTTCCGCGCCGAGGGAATAGACGTTGCCGTATATGACCTTGCCATTGACACGCAGTTCATCGCCTCGGTCGAGCAGTACCGCGGCGACGTAAAGTTCATCCGCGTTGACTCCGGCATTGACGCACTGCGCGCCGAGGAAGCCGCCGAGGGCGACGGCAAGCTCGCCGATGATGCGCCGCTAACGGTGCTCTTCCGCAAGGCGGCAGGCGACGAAAAGCTGACCGTGCGCACCGAAAAGCTGAAAAACGATGAGGTCCCCGCACTGCTCACCGTCAGCGAGGAATCACGCCGCTTCGGCGATATGATGAAGCTGTACTCCGCGCCCGGCGAGGATATGCCCGAATTCCCCTGCGAATACACGCTGACCCTCAACCCCGCGGCACACGCATACACACGTCTTTGCGAGCTTATGGAAGCCTCGGACGATGATGGCAAAGCCAAAGCGGAAGCATACGCCTCATATATTTACCGTCTTGCGCTTCTGGCGCAGAAAAAACTGAGCGCCGACGAGCTGAAGGGCTTCCTTGCCGACAGCTACCGTCTGCTCGGCATGATATAAAGATAACGGAGAAGCAAAAATGGAGCAGATAACCTACAAAACACATGGGACATGTTCCCGCGAAATACAGGTCACGATAGACCCTGCCACGGAAACGGTAGCCGACGCGAAATTCGTGGGCGGTTGCTCCGGCAACACGCAGGGCGTATGCGCACTCGTGCGCGGAATGAAGGTGGATGAGGCGATATCCCGTCTTGAGGGCATTCGCTGCGGCTCGAAGCCGACCTCCTGTCCCGACCAGCTTGCGAAAGCACTGAAGGAATACAAGGATAAAAACTAAAGCAATGGGGCTGTTAAAAACACATGGTTTTTAACAGCCCCATCAAAAATACCGGTCGGAATACCGGCATATTAAAAAGGCTCCCGCTGCCGCCGACAACGGCATATGCCTTTCCCGCCTCAAAAAAGGCGGATATCCCATGCAGTACCTCCTTGCCGTCTTCATACCCGAAAGAAACGTTATCGAATCTTATGCCCTGCCCGACCTGCGAAACGACGACGCTCCCGCCTGCGGGGGCGTTTTTTTCAAGGGCGCGGGCGAGCTTTTTGATAAGTCCCAATGCCGCGCGCAGCCCCGCAAGCAATGCCAGAAGCTCGGATACGGGTCCTATCATAAAATTCATGAGATTGACAAACATTATTACTGTGCCTGCCGTAAGTCCCCTTCCGCCGAGCGCGATATATGCGCCTGCAAGAAAAACGCCGAGTTGCGCCGCAATCTCCGTTATCGCGCCTGCCATTCCCACAAGCACCGCTATACGCCGCTTACCGAGTTTTTCCTATTCAAGAGCGCGGTTGCTCTCGGAAAACAGCCGGAATATCTCTTTTTCCGCGCGGAAGTCTTTACAACATCAAACCCGGAAAGGCAGTCACTCAGCGCCGCGGTAAAATCCCGACTGCGATCCGACCCCCGCTGTTCCGCAGCCTGCATCCGCAAACCCGGGAGCAGCGTTACCGCTACCGCGACCACGGTCATGAGCGGCGAGTAAAAAAGCAGCAAATCAACACACCGTCAGTACTATCGGTAAGATGTTTTTTATACCGATAGTATGTGTTACGCCGGACGGTCTTGCGTTATCTTACAAAAATGGCGGACCCGTAACTGTCGGTCCGGCAGCAGTGCCATCGACCGCCACTTCAATCTATTTCAGGCGGCACAGGTGCGCGGCAATTCCGATTTTGAAAACAAAGACTTGACATACATACTCATGTGTGCTATAATTAACGACGTTAAGTTCCGAATGAGGAATTACAATTTCAACGGGAGTCAAAAATGAGCGATTTTGTCCTGAAAAGCGAATACACTCCTACGGGAGATCAGCCGGAGGCTATTGCTTCCCTTACCGCCGGTATTGCCTCGGGCAGGAAAATGCAGACCCTGCTTGGCGTCACCGGTTCGGGCAAGACCTTTACCATGGCAAACGTCATAGCGCGCTCCGGCAGACCGACGCTTATACTTGAGCCAAACAAAACGCTTGCGGCACAGGTTTGCTCGGAAATGCGCGAGTTCTTTCCCGACAGCGCCGTTGAATATTTTGTTTCCTATTATGATTATTATCAGCCCGAGGCATACATTCCCGGCAAGGATATGTATATCGAAAAGGATGCACTGATAAACGACGAGATCGACCGCCTGCGCCACAGCGCAACATCAGCGCTTTTTGAGCGGAGGGATGTGATAATAGTCGCGAGCGTATCATGTATATATTCACTCGGCGACCCCGGCGAATACCGCAGTCTTGTAATAGCGCTGCGCCCCGGCATGCCCATGAGCCGCGAGGGTCTTCTTGCCAAGCTGACTGCGGTCAGCTATACGCGTAACGATATGAATCTCGTGCGTGACAGCTTCCGCGTGCGCGGAGACACGGTGGATATAATCCCCGCATCATCCGGCGACAAGGCGCTGCGCGTTGAGTTTTTCGGCGATGAGATAGACCGCGTGAGCGAAATAAATACAGTGACGGGGGAGCTTGTGCGCCGTCTTTCATACGCGGCGGTCTACCCTGCCACGCATTATGCCGTTTCGGACGACAAGCGCGAGGCGGCGCTTGCGGAGATAGAAGCCGAAATGAAGGAGCGCGCGGCATACTTCACCGCCGAGGGCAAACTGCTTGAAGCACAGCGCATAACCGAACGCACAAAATACGATCTTGAAATGCTGCGCGAGGTCGGCTTCTGCTCCGGCGTTGAAAACTACTCACGCGTGCTTTCAGGACGCGAGCCGGGCTCCACGCCGTACACCCTGCTCGACTACTTTCCGAAGGATTACCTTATGTTCATAGACGAATCGCACGTTACCGTGCCGCAGGTGCGCAGCATGAGCGGCGGCGATTCGGCGAGAAAAAAGAACCTTGTCGAATACGGCTTTCGTCTGCCCTCGGCTTACGACAACCGCCCGCTTTTCTTTGATGAATTCGAATCAAAACTGAATCAGGTCGTGTTTGTGAGCGCCACACCCGGAGACTATGAGCTTGAGCATTCAGAATCCACTGCCGAACAGATAAT
>CATYWI010000069.1 GCA_958414155.1 uncultured Anaerotruncus sp.
CCGCTCCGGGTGTATTCGCGCCATAGTTCGGGCTTATATTTTTCCTTCCAGCCGTCAAAATTGCCCCAGAAATTGCGCCAGCGGAAGTGGTCGTGCTCGGTGTTGGTGTCGTCGGTGTATACCGAAAGATTGTCCTCGATAAAGCATCCGCGCGTGCCGTGTACCGTAAGACCGCGGCTGTATGCGCGGGCAAGCGTCGTGTCCAGCACAAGGCGCACGGTCTGCCCCTTTGCGGTGGTGAGGATAGTCGTTACAACGTCGCCCTGCGCAAAGTGCGCCTCCGCAAGCTCAGCGGGAACGCCCGGAGTGCGTGCGGCGTAGTCGTTGAGTCCGCGCGCGGCGGTGGAGAAGGAAGAGAGAGTGAGAAAACGGTTATCCTCGTTTATGCCGAGAAGACGGCATATCGGTCCCAATTCGTGCGTGGGATAATTCTCGCAGTTGCGGGAAAGATAGTTGCGCAGACGGTAGTGGCGGTTGCGCCCGCCGAGAGTCACCTCGGAGCGCAGGTCGTGCATATATCCGCCGTCAAGGTGCATTATCTCGCCGAATACCCCGGCGCGCGCCATTTCGGTCACGGTCATTTCATTTATGCCGTACATACAGTTTTCCAGCATCATGGCAGGTGTATGCGTTTTTTCGTAGGTTTTGATGAGAAGACGGCAGTCGTCTATGCTGTAAGCTCCGCCGACCTCAAAGGCAACCGGCTTTCCCGCCTCCATTGCAGCCACAACGACGGGAACGTGCGCTTCCCATGCCGCAAACACGAATATCACATCGGTAAGCGGCGAGGAGATAAGCTCGCGGTAGTCGATAAAGCCTGTGGGACGGCAGCCGCACTTCGCTGCGAGTTTTTCCTGCATCATTGAGATGCGGTCGTCGTAAACATCGCACACCGCGGTTATAGTAAGGTCGTCGCGCTCAGAGAGCAGATCCGTCATTGAGTTGCCGCGGCAGCCGAGTCCGATAATGCCTGCGCGTATCCTTCCGTTTTTAACGTTCATTTTATATTTCCTCCGTTGCGGGTGCTTCAAACCCGAAATAAAGCAGTATGAGAGCTACCGTGTTGGCGATGCCGTCAAAATGCGTGCGCTCCATGCCGTGTGAGGCATGAACGCCGGGACCTATCAGCGCACCGGGGATGTCCCCGCCGCCGCGCCACATGGCGCCGATATCCGAGCCGTAGAAGGGATATACGTCAACGGCGTAGGAGAGTCCCGCCGCACGCGCGAGCGAAACGAGGCGCGAGGTCAGCTCAAAATCGTACGGACCGCCAGAGTCCTTGGCGCATATCGATACGTCATGCTCGGTGCAGGCAAGTCCCGCGCCGATGCAGCCCATGTCAACGCCGAGCATCTCGCGCACGGGCGGCATGCACGCGCCGCCGTGTCCCACTTCCTCATACATGGTGAATACCACCTTTATGTCGTTCTCGGGGAAAAAGCCCGCCGCGTGCATCACGTGCAGAGCGGTGATAAGGCAGGCGACGCTTGCCTTGTCGTCGATAAAGCGGGATTTGAGGAAGCCGGAGTCTGTGACCGTCGTTTTGGTGTCAAAGCAGATGTAATCTCCGTTTTCAATGCCGAGCGCACGCACGTCGGCTGCGGATCGCACGCACTCATCAAGCCGCACGTACATATTGTCGGGATCGCGCGGGCGCGATCTTGCGTCGGCATAGACGTGTACGGACGGACTGCGTGAGAGGAAAGTCCCCGAGTATTTTTTGCCGTCGCGGGTGATTACGGTGCAGTATTCGCCGTCAAGCGTCGGCCAAAGGGGACCGCCGACAGCTGTGAACGAAAGTCCGCCGTCGGCATCCACCGCGCGCACCATCGCGCCGAGCGTATCGCAGTGGGCGCATGCGCCAACGGAGGAGGAATGATCTCTGCCGGGATATGTAAGGACAAATCCGCCCTTGCCGGTGCGCTCAAAGGCGCAGCCGACCTCGAGCGCCATGCGCTCGATCACAGGCGCTACCTCGCGCGGGTAGCCGGAGGGACTGGGCGCAGCCATCACAGCCTTTACCGTGTCAAAATAATAGCTGCGGAAGCTTTCGGGAATGATCTTTTTCGTGTTCATCGGTGTTACCTCTGCTTTCAGTCGAGCGTGTAGCCCATGAAATATCTGAGCGAGAAGGGGAGCAGACCGCTGCCGTATTTGCGCGCGCCCGCTTCAAAGGCTATGCACACCTTGCCGTCGTGGTAATCAAGGTCCTCGCTCATATGCGGCAGTGTTACGGTGTCGGTCAGCGTGTTGGAATCAAGGTAGTAAAGCGGAATGTCACGCCCGCCGTAGCTCACGCTGTCGGTGGGATTCACGCCGGTGCAGTCGTAAATATAAAGGTGGGATGAGGCAAGGCCCGACGAGGTGGAAAGCACGTATTTGCCGCTTGCGGTCACGCAGAAGCCCTGAACGATGTCGCGCACCGAAAGCGCTGTCACCGGCTTTTCGGGGTCGGTGCCGTAGGGCATCGCGTCATCGCGCGCGTAGCCGTAAATGAGCGCACCGTATTCCGAGCCGTCCGGAGTCGTTTTGTGGTTTTCGTCGCGGGTCTTGTATTTTTCGCCGGAATGATATTCGCCTATCCAGAAGTAATTTTCGTCGGCAAAGGTGAAGGAGGCGTTTACGTTCACGCCGAAGTAGCCGTCAAAGCCGACTGTCGAGCCGTCGGCAGCCTCGGATATCGCGGCGGCGGTAAGGTGGAACGCCTTTTTCTGATTGCTTATCCACACATGCTCGCCCGAGGCGGATATGCCGCCGGCGTGTCCCGTGTAGTCGTCGCCGTTCTCGCGGCGGAGAGAGAGCGATTTTATCAGCTTGCCGTCGGTGCCGATCACGTAGATGCGCGAGGGGGCATCGTCAAAGTAGCCGCAGGAGAGCCATGCTCCGAGCGCGTCGGAGTAGCAGAAGCCCTGGGGGATAAAGCCGTCGCCAAGCCCCGGGATGCGGGCTATTTTTTCGGCATTCTTCATGAACCGGTTGTAGAATATCCCGGTAGATGAGCAGATGAGTATGTAAATGAGTATTACCGCGACGATGATGATCGCCGCGCGCAGCACACCCACGGCGGGCGCGGAGAGCTTATGTGTTGACATGAGAACCACCTCACTTTTTTCGGTGCAAAGTCGCCTTGACATGCGACAGCACAAAAATACAGAATAATTATAGCACATAACGCGTCTGTTGTCAAACATTGGCGCAAAAAAGAGCCGGAAAACACGGCGCAGGTGAAAAATTCTTTGCATTTAGGGCTTCAAATTGCCGCCGGAATGTGATACAATATATCGTAAGGTAAAAAGGAGCGGTCCCGCACCGGTTTTGACCGGCATATCCGCAACACGGACGCCGATGGCGGCGGGGCGGTATGCGGGCTGTTGGCTTTTATCCCGAGACATGCGCCGCGGTGCGGCGTAAATAATAATGAAAGAATGGTACGGTTTTATGAGAAGACCCAGACAGGCAGCGGCGCTTCTTGCCGCTCTGCTCATGCTTCCCGCACTTGCCGCGTGCAAGCCCGGAGAGGGAGGCGGGGATACGTCCTCCGCCGGAGAAAGCACGGAGAGCACGGTCGCCGCGCCCGCGGATATTCCGGTGGTGAGCGGCAAGGCGTCGGAGTTCGTTATAGTACGTCCCGACAGCGCCGATTCAACGGAGATCGATGTGGCAAAGGAGCTGCGCGAGCAGCTTGAGGAAAAGACGGGGTGCCGTCTGCCGATGACGGTGGACTGGTACATAAAGGCGGAGCCTGCGGCAAAATACGAGATAATGGTAGGTCACGCCGAGCGCGAGGAGGCGCAGGCGGTGAACGCCGAGATCGACGCCGAGGACGGATTCTTTTATGTCATCCGCGTAGTGGGCGACAAGATAATCGTCACAGGTAAATCCGCAAATATGATAAGAAAAGCGATAAAATTCATGCTTGAAACATTTGTGGACGGCGAGGGCAATATGACCGTTCCGGCCGACCTTAACATAAAGAGCGAAATGTTCACACCCACGGTCGCCGAGTACTTTGCTCCGGGAAAGGATACGACGATAAAGACCAAGCTGGTAGGCGAGATAGAATGCGAGGGCAGCTGCCGGGTCATCCAGGGCGGCACGAGCGACGGCAAGTACCTTTATGTCGTGCTCAATGAGGGCGGTAACAATGCCGACGCAAAGAGTGTTATAGTCAAGATAGAGATAGCCACGATGAAGACCGTGGCTAAGAAATCGGAGCTTTATATCGGTCACGGCAACGATATATTCTATACAAAGTCGAACAACGAGATAGTTGTGGTCCACAATGCGCCGGACCGCGACACGCTTTCGGTGTTTGACGCCGATACGCTGGAGTTCAAGCGCAAGCAAAAGCTGCCGCTCAAGATATATTGCATGAGCTATGACGAATCGCTCGACTGCTACTGGGTCGGCATCAGCGGCGGCGACAACTTTGCAAAGCTCGACCGGGATTTCAAATTCGTAAAGCAGTATATCTCAAAGCATCACAAATACACCACACAGGGTATGGATTGCGACGATACCTACCTGTATTTCATACGCTATAACAAAAACTGCGTTATAGTTTACGAAAAGCAGGGCGGATACGTCGGCGAGTACGCGGTTGACTTCAGCGGCGAACCGGAAAATATCGTCCATGTCGGAGACGAGTTTTATATAATAGGAAACAACAAGTCATGGTCCGGCGGTCTTATTTACAAGGCTACCATGACGGTGAACGGATGAATGGTGACTGAAATGAAAAAATACACGAGACTGGCCGTCCTTGCGGTGCTGCTGGCGCTCCTGCTGCCTGCGGCGCTGTCCTGCCGGAACGGCGGCGACGCGGCGCAGACGGGGACGACCGACACGGCGGAGCCGGTAGAGTCCACCGCCGATATCACCGAGGCTACCGAGCCGGAGACAGATGCGCCGGAGACAGTTCCGCTCTCGCCCGCCGCACATTTCGAAGGTGAAAACGTGCGGCTGTCGGTCACGCAGGTCGGTACCATCGACCGCGACGGCGACTGGCGTATAATCCAAGGCGGCACGACCGACGGTAAGTTCATATATGTGATAGTACATAACGGCGACAAGACCGCGGCGGCAAAAAGCCGGCTGCGCAAATACGATATAAACACGATGGAGCCGGTCGCCGAGACCGATCCGCTTCAGGTCTGCCACGGGAACGATATCGCATACAAGCCTGCGGAAAACGAGCTTTATGTAGTGCATTGCTATCCGAACGGAGACACCGTGTCGGTGTTCGACGCCGATACGCTGGCTTTCAAGCGGCAGATAAAGCTGCCCGTGAGCATATACTGCATGAGCTACGATGAGACGCTCGACTGCTTCTGGGTCGGCATCAACGGCGGCGATACGTTTGCAAAGCTCACCTCCGACTTCAAATTCGTAAAACGGTATATGTCCCGGATGCACAACTATGTTACGCAGGGCATGGACTGCGACGACAGGTATCTCTATTTTGTAAGGTATAAAAAGAACTGCATTATCGTATACGAAAAGAATGGCACCTTCGTCGGGGAATACGACCTTGCCTTCAGCGGCGAGCCGGAGAATATTTCCCATGTCGGCGATACGTTTTATATCACCGGTAACGGGATGATATCCCAGGGCGGACTGATATATAAGGTCGAAGTGAAAAACTGAAAATAGAAAATAATATATCTGTGGGTGCGGCATTCGATGCTGCGCCCACAGATATATTTATAATGGAGCCGTGTGAAGCCGGGGGGAGGGAGGATGTTTTCTTCCTTAATTATATTGAGCGGCGAAGCAATAAAGCGTGCCTGTTATGTGCATCGGAAACGGACGCTGCGGTGTGATGCGACAGTCGGATAAATACCCGACGCGGGGTGCGGAAGGGAACGGCATACAGCCACGCGGCACGGCAAATGCGCCTTTCGGAGATCCGATACGTGCGCTTTAGGGAGGATTTTCTGCCTGTAAGTTTCAATTGAACAAAAATGTAAAAATATAATAACCGAAGTACACAAGAGGAATAAAAACGCAGCTTTTGCCGCTCACGGACGGTGTATTAAGAGGCGTGTCGTAAAATTTGTGCAGGTTGCACACATTAATATTTTTTCGACGCGGAAAAACGGTTTTGAAAAGTCCCGGACAGCGTCAAAATAGTTGCGCAAGCAATCACTTTGCGGAATGTGGGTAAATGAGAATTACCATGCGGCGAAAAATCAGCCCGATATCACAAAATCCACCTCAAAACAGCCGAAATCGAGCGTATATGACCCCTGAAAAGCGGATAAAAGTAAGTGCAATTTACTACGCGGGAATGTGACTCCATGAGGTGTAGAAAATGTGACGAAACGGTGGGGAGGCGTTCACTTGACCGCCAAACGCGGAAAAGCTGACAAAATGGGGATGTGTTCCGCCTTCGCGCGCAAATTCAAAATATATGCATTGACAGTTTTTTGCGATTATGATATCATAACCATGTAAATTTGGGCAACATGTGCGCCCCGGCATGTTCGGGTGGGCTTCGGCACAGCCGATCCGCCGGTTCGGGCACAGTTCCTGAAAATATCGGCACTCACGGCGTTATTATCTCCGTGCGGCGTTACTTGGTCGCCGCATGTGTGAAAAATGACGGTGTGAGGGCGTCGTTTTCCCACCC
>CATYWI010000070.1 GCA_958414155.1 uncultured Anaerotruncus sp.
CTCCGGCGTATAAAACACATCCGATACCACAAGCATCTCGCCGTGATGAAGAGTATCCTCCATCGACTGACCGTCAACACGGCACAGGCGGATGAAAAAGCTGAACAGCACTATTACTGCGCAAAGAGAATAAATGCACAGCTCGTAATAATCGAATATTTCCGCTATCGCCGACTGCTTGTCATTGTTTTTGTGATCGTTATGAACGAAGTTCACTCCATTCACATTGTAACCGTTGTAGTCGTTTCCGTTTGGATCAAAGTCTGACATTTCATTATCCTTTCGATATTACTTCCCGCAATAATCTATGAATGCCTGCATCAGCTTTGAGCCGTCAGGCATGTAAGCGTTCATCGAACGCGCGCTTTCCTCGGTGAATGTATCGACACCGCTCATTTTGACCCGATTGCTGTACATAAAATAGGGTACCGGATCAGATGTGTGCGTGCGCAGACGCACAGGGGTGGGGTGGTCCGGGAGCACCATTATACCGAAATCTTCACCCGAGCCTGCGAGATAACTGTAAACAGGCGCGAGGATCTTTTCGTCGATAAGCTCGACAGCCCGCACCTTATTTTCGATCTCCGCGCGATGACCGCATTCGTCAGGAGCCTCAACATGCACATAAACAAGGTCGGAGCCGTTTTTGAACGCCTCTATGGCGGCGTTGGCTTTACCGGTAAAGTTCGTGTGTATGTTGCCGGTTGCACCATCTACATTGACGACATTCATACCGGCACACATTCCTATGCCTTTTATAAGATCGACCGCCGAAACAACAGTGGCATCAAGCCCGAATTTTTCACGAAAAGAGGGAAGAGCCGGCTTTTTTCCGGCGCTCCAGAGCCAAATGGCATTGGCGGGCTTGAGTCCGCGCGCACGGCGCGCTTCGTTGACCGGGTGATGCTCGAGCAGCGCCGTGCCTTCCTCCATCAGCTTGCGGTAACCGCCTGCAAGAGCCGCATCCGGAAGGTATTTCCCGATTTTTTCGCCGATGATATTGTGCGGGCGCGCGAAATCATAGCTGTCATCCGCGCCGTTCCATATAAGGCAGTGTCGATAGCTGACACCGGTATAAAAGTGCCGTGACTCGTCCGAAAGCTTCTCATTGAGCGTTTTTATCAGCGCATCCGCTTCCTCTGTCGATATCTCATCCGCGCTGTGATCGAGCATCACACGCTCCTCGTAGGGCTGACCCTCAACGGCATCGGAAAGCGTTACGGTGTTGCACCTTACGGCAACGTCTCCCGGCTTCATGTCGATCCCCATGCTCACGGCTTCAAGCGGTGAGCGTCCCTTGGAGTACACCTTGGGATCAAATGAAAGAATAGCCATATTGGCTGTGTCTGATTCCGGCACCATTCCCGCAGGTACATTAAGGACCGTTCCTACACGCGCTTCTTTAGCCAGCCTGTCCATCATAGGCTTGTGCGCCGCCTGCATCGGCGTCATATTTCCAAGCGACGGGACCGGCTCGTCTGCCATTCCGTCGGGTATAAGTACAAGGTATTTCATTGGATATTTGCCTTTCCGGGATAATAAAATATTTTTTCAATTTATTATATCACAAAAAGTGCGCAGACGCAAGAAAAAATAAAAATTAATTACCGTGCAGTATTATTTGCAGCCTGTTACTTGAAATTACGATCACTGTATGATAAAATATAAAAAAACACAGGATCGGAGTCAAACGCATGAAACAGCAAATCAAAGAAAAAAAAGATCGCTGCAGAGCGAAAAAAATCCTGCTGATCGTGACAGGCGGCATCTGCGCGTTCATTTTGATTTTCTTCGGCGTATCACGGTTCATAAGCAACTCCCGCGGAGGAGACGAAACACAGCCAAACAATTACAGATTTGATTACGCAAATTACGATGAGAATATCTTCCTTGACAAGGAATATATGGGCTACGACCGCAGCATATATTACACGGGCGTGAACACATATATGACGGTAACAATTGACAGGAAACATATGGATGACGTTTCGGAAATATATCGCGAGCCGGTGCTTTTTCTGATGGATTACATAGATGCCATGATAAACGGTGATGTCACGGAATACAACGCCTGCCACGCTCCGGAATACTACACGGGCGGACGTCAGCCCAAAGAAAATTTCACCATGCAAAAGCTTTATTCGATAACGCTGATATCCGTAGATAACTGGTACGACGATTCCGACAGCACCGCTAAAAGATATTATAACATCGGCATCGAGTACATGATAAAAAACAACAACGGAACCTTGCGCAACGATATGGGCAGCGATGCGATAAGAAGAAAATATCTCACGATCAAGGAGACATCCGAAGGTGCTTTTTCGATAACAGACGAATCGTACTTCAGCAGCCTTGAGCAAAGTCAATAACTAATAAGGTGTGCGCACATTGCGCGGTCGCGCGCACGGAATAAATTTGCCGGTATATGTCACATAAAACGCTCTGCATTCACAGCCGCAACCGACCGTAGCAGCGCACACAAGCGCGTACTCTCAAAATGAGCAAGCAGACGTCAACTAACCCGCAAGCGGTATATGTGCCGTATACGTCGCATCGTAACAATCATCGCAAACGAACGAATTTTTTTCGTTTTTTCCATTGTTTTGTGCGATTATCTCCCCCCTCAACTTCGCAAAACTTCAATTTTGCGAAGTTAGTTATATTTCGATTTTATCCCCCGCGGAATGCTGAAATTCCCGGCTTTGATACCGGACCGCGCAGGACCGGTGTCTTACAGCTTACAGGACCGGTAACACGACGTACCGTTCCGGCAGACTTATTTCGTTTCGGCGCGGCAGTCCGGCGAATGCGCACGCGCATCTTTTGCTTCAGCTGCACAGTGTGCGCGTGTCGCACATGGATTTTCAGGCAGCAGCCGCGAAATCACTGCTTCCGCCGCATATATTAAAATTTTTTTGTAAAGGAGCCACCATGCATCGCGGAGTTTACTCGGATTTTCTTTGCAAGGCACTGCCTATGCCGACCGAAGGTCCTTCCGATATTTCCGAAGCCGCCGCGCTTCTTTCGGAGCTTCATGAGCAAAATATCTGCCGCATGATATTTGCGCCGCTGTATTATCCGCGCCGCTCTCCCGGCGATGGCTCACTTGGTGTTTTCGTGCGTACGCGCAACAGGATCTTCAAGGAACTCAAGCCTTATCTCCCGCAAGGGATACGCTATTCTCTTTCCGCCGAGATCGGCATGTTTCCCGGATGCTTCGAGGACCCGGACATAGGCAGACTGCGTGTTGAGAACTCTGAATATCTCATAGTTTCGCTGCCGTTTCCCGTCTATACCGATGAGCTGTGGAAGGACATGAACCACCTTGTGTACCGCAGAAAGCTCAAACCATTGCTTTCCAATTTTAACAGATATCTTATTGTTTATCCCGAATGTGAGCTAAAAAAGCTCCTTAAGATACCGGATGTGGCATTTCACTTCAGCATCCGCTCACTTGACGACAGAAGCACGGTTAAATATGTTCTGTCATTACTTTCAGCAGGAAAGCACGTTGTGTTTGGCACCGGAGCGCGCTGCCGCGACCGCTACGACATTGAAATGGAGCCTCACTTCAAGCTCATGCGCAGATATCTGTCGCCCAACGACTTTGAATATCTCATGTTTTCGATAGACAATTTCTGTCGTCCGAAGTCCTACCTGAAATAGCCTCTTCGCGGTGTGCCGAACGTATCTTTATATCCGCATATTTTTTTCGTGTCGCTTCCCCGCCGCGGATATGCCTCTCCCGCTTATTCAGATCAAGCAGCAGACATACCTTTTCATGAAGCGTCCTGTCTACTTTTTCAAGCGTCACCGTAACGTCCTTATGTACCGTGCTTTTGCTTATCCCGAAATAATGCGCCGCCTGTCTCACGGTGGCTTTGTTTTCAAGCATATAATTTGCCAATTCGACACAGCGTTCCCTGCTTTCACTTATATACATATCTGCAACTGTCTCCCGTTTGTTTTTTGCACAGTCGAAATTAGTTCACCTGTGCAAAATATATTCATGCTATAATATATGAATCGTGATGTGCATGAAATGACACATTGAGTGACAGTATAAAGATCGGCGGTATAATTGTATGGAAAATAATTCTCTTAACAATGAAAAATGCGTGATCCTCGAGGGCATAACATCGATATCTGCCTGCATACGGTCAGCGGAGGAAGGACATCCCTCGCGAAAAATATATGAGGTCCTTATCGACTTGGGCAGGATATCAGATGCCGGGGACCGTCTCAGACGCAGGCTTTCATATCTGCGCGCAAAATCCGAAAAACACGGTTTCCCGCTGCGGCTTTGCGACTCCGCCGAGATAGCCTCGCTCGCCACCGGTACAACTCACGGCGGCATAATAGCGCGCACGGAACCGCGCGTGATACCGACGCTTGAAATGCCTGTGATTGAGGGCGGAGGCTTTTATATGCTGTTTGATGGCATTGAAGATCCGTACAGCTTCGGTTATTCCCTGCGCTCTCTTTATGCGGCGGGAGCTGACGGCGTTATCCTCCCCGGCGGGCATCTTATAAATTCAGACGGAATCATTTCACGCGCATCGGCAGGTACATATGAGCTTTTGCCTATATACTCTATACCCGACGGATCGGCAAAAGCGGTAAAAATGTTCCGCTCCGCCGGATATCGCGTGCTTTGCTCGGAGATACGCGACTCGGTTTCCTATCTCAAAGCCGGACTCAAACGTCCGTTGCTCATAGTCATGGGCGGCGAAAAAAGAGGGATATCCTCGGCGCTGACCGCCGCTTGCGACGGGAATATCAGCATATCATACGGCAGACCCTTTATGGGTTCGCTTTCAACGACGTCTGCCGTTGCGGTACTGGCATTTGAAGTACTGCGAAATTCGGAAACAGCCGAAAACTGATCGCTACATCTGCGTAAACATGTAATATATCCGCCCCCGATACCGTATATTTTCAATATACGGAACACGGAGGCGGTTCAGATGGATCGGGATGAAACAATATCCGCAAGATTTCAAAAAAACGCGCAAAAGCACGCAGAGTTGCTGCGGTTCTTTGCGCTTCTTATAAGCGGTACGGCAATAGGACTGATTTTCAACGCAATATGCGGCTACGAATACAGTCTGGCTCTTGTTGAACGTGTGCGCCGCTGCTTCAGCCCTCCGTTTGACGGCGTGAGCGGATTTTTCGGTATATTCGGTGTCATAACCGATGCGGCCGGCACGGACATGATACTGACCCTGCTCGTATGCCTTTTCGGACTCACATACATAACCCGACAGGGCTGTTCCCTGCTTCTGATGCTGCGTGGAGTTTTCCTCGGTCTTTCCGCCGGCATTCTTGCCGTATCGGCGGCAGGCGGTGTCATCGATACGCCCCATCCGGCGCTTTGTTCCGTGCTCAATCTTTTGTTTTCAAGCGTAACATCAGTGATACTTGTTTTTTTATCCTGCTTTGCCGGGCGCGCCTCAACACTTTTCCGCGGACTTTCCGACCGCTCGCCGAACATGATATTTACCGCCCGCTTCGGCACCTACTGCCTTGCATTTGCCGCCGCGATAGGCGCCGAGATCATACTGAAGGCAATATACCTTTTGTTTATATATCTGCTTACTCTATAATTATAAAAACGGAGTCAAAAGAAGGAAGCTTTTGTCAGGCAAAAGCTATGGTCGCAAAAAATGAAAGACGAAAAAAAGTCATTCAGCAAAAAACTATTCGAATTTTTCAACCCCAACCGCGACGGTAAGGGCGTCTCAAAGGACGAAAAGCCGTTTGTTCCCAACCTTAAAAGCATGCCGAAATTTTATTTCCGCAATTTCAGCAGGCTCTTATCGCTCAACGTGCTTATGATAACGCTCGTGATACCGATCCTTATTATCTTTTATATATACACCAACACATCAACAACGCCGTCACAGGAAAGCACGATCTATTCAACGCTTTACGGTGCGCATATTCTGCGTCCGTCCGTATCGGTGATCACACTCCTCGGCATCTTCGGACAGCAACTCGACCTGCATGTTCTCGGAGCGGCGGGTATATATGGCATAGCGGCACTTGTGATACTTCTCCTCCTCATATGGGGATTTGTCCATGTCGGCGCGGCATACTGCGCACGCAGTATGTTCAGACGCGAACCTGTGTTTATTTTCAGCGACTTCTTTTACGCCGTAAAGCGCAACTGGAAGCAGGGGCTGGTCATGGGGATCATCGATGCCGTTATCGTAACGATACTGACAGTCGATCTGCTGTACAGCATTCAGGTCGGCGGTACATTCTGGCTTGATTTTATGTTCTTTGCGGTATGCGCGCTATGCATTATCTACTTCTTTATGAGATTTTACATTTATCTCATGCTTGTCACGTTCGACCTCAGCATATTCAAGATATATAAAAACGCGCTTATCTTTACGATACTCGGAATAAAACGCAATCTGATGGCTGTGCTTGGCATTCTCGCGCTCGTCGCAGTGAACGCCCTTCTCTTCATTATGCTGAGACCTTTCAACATCATCGTTCCTGCGATACTCCCCGTATTTTATCTTTTACCCAGTATCACCCTGCTCACCACCTACGGCGCATATCCCGTTATTG
>CATYWI010000071.1 GCA_958414155.1 uncultured Anaerotruncus sp.
GCTTCCGCTCGCATTTGCTTTCTTTCACCCGCGCGGCGATGCTCCGGCACGTACGGCGGCAGTGGTGATTTTGATGAACACGATCACAAATCCCGCGCTCAACCTGATCCTTGCGGCGGTCGTCGGAAGCTTCGGAAAAGCCGTGTACCCGTATGCGGTCGCCGTAGGTGAGATCTCGGTCGTGGCTGCCGAAGCATTCATTTTGGACCGTGCGCTTGATGCCGCGCCGCGCCGCGCGATAACGGCATCGCTCGCGCTTAATGCCGCGTCATTTGCGGCAGGGATCGTACTCAATAAAATTTTTACATAGATCAAAGGAGAATAACAATGAAAACGTTTATGACCGATCCGTGCATTCTTGATATTGTTCCGATCGACCCCGTGGAAGAATTTTTTGTATACCGCGGCGGCGGATGGATAGTTGCCGTAGTCGCACTGCTTGTTGCGGCGGCGGTGGTAGGAATCGTACTTATCTCCCGCAGAAACAAGAAAAAAAGCAAAAATAACGGGGAGAATGAGGCAAAATGAAGCTTTTTTCACACTTCATGCCCTTTCTTGATGCGATCGTTGATCCGGACGGATCATATCACCGTGTGATTGATGAGCTGGAAAACGGCGGATTGCCGCTTCCTGCCCTCATCGGGATCGCGGCGGGTATCATTCTGCTTGTTGCAGCAGCGGTGGTCGCCGTAGTGTTGATCTCAAAAAATAAGGAGAAGAAAAATGTCAGCAAAGATTAAGGTGTTTACATTCAACCTCCGCGTTGAAGCAAAGGTGGACGGTATCAATATCTTCGATAACCGCCGCGGACGTATACTTGATACCATACGCGAATATTCTCCCGACGTCATCGGCTTTCAGGAAGCCAATGATAAAATGCGCGAGTGGCTCATCGACTCGCTTTCCGACTACTTTGTGGTCGGATGCGGAAGACTTGGCGACTGGCGCGGCGAATCCACCGTTCTTGCGTTCAAAAAGCATATGTTCGAAATGATATCGCTTGAAAACCGCTGGCTTTCGGCAACTCCGGATATTCCCGGCTCCACCTTCGGCGGCGACCAGAGCAGCTGCCCGCGCATGTTCACGGCGGTGCTCCTCAAGCATCGCGAGGCGGAAAAGCCCTTTGTTTTCCTCAACACACACCTTGACCACAAGGGCGCTGTCGCGCGTCTTCTCGGCGCTGTTGAGATCATGCAGTATCTTTCGGAAAAGGGATATCATTTTGTTATCACCGGCGATATGAACGCACGCCCCAACGCACGTGAGATTGCAGCCTTTACCGATTTCGCGCCCTGCGGCTCGGCTGTGATCGATGCGACGGAAAAGCTCGGCGGTACATTCCACGGCTTCGGTAAGCTTGAGGTCCCGGTAAAGATAGATTATATTTTCACCGATATGCCCTGCGACCCCGACGAGTCCTTTATCGTTCCCAACGAGCCGATCGACGGCTTGTATATCACCGACCACTGCCCGGTCTGCTCTTTCGTGACCGCAGAGTGAGACGGCGAACGACCGGATGATGAAAAGATCGGTAAAAATAATATCGGCGGTGCTTCTTGTCGCCGTGCTCGCGGTAGCGGCGGCGGTTTTTGCCGTGACGCGTGAAAACGACGAACGCACCTTTACCGCCGAGTTTTCGCGCCGCAACAAGGTGTATTCGCCCAAGGAAACAATGGCAAAGGCGGTCACAACGCGCCGCCATGCTGCTACCTCAGCGCCGGAAACTACGGAAGCGGAAGTCACCACTGCGGAGACGACAAAAGCGCTCCCCGGACTTAAAAACGGCGCCTTCCGCGCTGTTCTGACAATGAATAAGACTGCGTGGGGAGCCGGCGAGGTCCCGGAGTTTACGCTTGATTTCGGTCTTACCGACGCAAGCTACGGCGCGGGCGACCTGGTGCTTCACATAGACTGCGACGGAATGAGGCTCTCGGACGAGCTGAAGATAGAGAATTACCTTTACGATGTCCATGCGTTTGACGGTAAAAAAGCACCCGACAGCGCAACGCTTTCGCTTTTGCGCGGAGGCGCGGAAGGCAAAGAGACAGATGAACTTTCCGAATATGAATACGGAATGCTGTACCTCTGGTTTGAGTTCATACCTGCCGAGGACAATAAAGTATTCGGAAATCTTATCAGCTACAACTACGATGATGACGACGAGGACGGCGAGCTAACCTATGAAAGAACGGGCGTGTGGGTCGGCGGCTTTTGGTGCGCGTATGCCGTAACGCCTGCGGGAACACGCTTTGCGCGGCATGATGCCGCCCCCGGGGACTTTTTTGCGGATACCGTAATAAAGCAGTACCGCGCGGGAAGCATAAATGACGCGGAGCTTTGCCGTGCATACTGGCAGCTGGCGCTGTCGGACGCGACCTGTCTTTCCGCAACTTCCCCGATATCCGACGGCACAACGGTCCTCAGCTATTACAGTCCGACTCTTCGCGCAGCTGCGCGCGAGCCTGTATCGGATGCCGATATTCTGTCTCTTGCCGCAAAATGCGGACCGTTCGGTGATCGCCGCGACGATGATGCAGTGATACTGAAATCGCGCGGCCGTGAGCTTGCCGAGGCGATACTCGGCGTACTGCGGGATCAGGGCGTTATCACCGCCGACGAATATGCGGCTGAGACCGAGCGTCTGCTTGATGCGCCGTCGTTTGTCAATACGATGCCGGAATTTGACCGCAGGTTCTCCAAAGACCGCAAGCTCATAGAAGGAAATATCTTTACCAATGAATAACTCCGAATATATACCCGAGAGCCGCCGCGGTCTTACGACCGAATACGAGCGCGGCTTCAGCTACGATGTACACGTTGATATGACCATGTGCGGAGCCGGCGGCTGTGTAACGCCGTCCGGCTGGCAAAGGCTCATTGTCGGTCTGATAGAACGTCATCTTGAAAATATCGGCATGGGCGAGCAGGAACTGCTTGACCGCCTCGGTATGTCGTGGATACTGCTTTCGACGCATGTGAGACCTGCGCGCGGGGTGAAGCTCGGTGAGCATCTTACCGGTATAACGTGGAATTCGGGCGTGATGCCGCCTGTTTTCCGCCGCGATCTCAGACTTTTCGGCGAGGATGGCAGGCTCGTTGCCTCGGGCGCTACATATTCCACACTGTTTTCGGCGTCGGAGCGTAAATTCTGCACCGACCGTGCGGTCATCGGCAGCCTGTGGCTTCCCGAAGGTGAAAAGGTCATTGACGCACAACGCCGCGCGCCGCGTCTCGACGGTTTTGTACCTGTTGAGGAACGCCGTGCACGTCCGTCTATGACCGACGGTATGGGACATGTGAACAACACCCGCTACGGCGAGTTCGTCTATGATGCGCTCACCGACAGCGAACGCGCAGACATCGGCAGTCTTTCCGCCATGGACGTGTGGTTCTTTACCGAGATGCGCGAGGGCTGTGTTTTCAGTGTTGAGCGCGCCGGGACGCCGGGAGGCACGGCGGTGCGCGGAGTCCTGCCGGGCGGCGGCGTGTCGTTCCTCATGTGCCTCGGATTCGGACAAGCATGAAATTGCTGCGATGAAATAATGCAAAAAGCCCTGCGGCGCATATTCCTGCAGGGCTTTTTGTGTGCTTTTAATGATGAAAAATCGCAACAGCGAGAAGGACCATATGTGCAAATATCACAAAAAACATTTTTCAAGCCGTTTGTCAATGCAAGTTCACTTGACTTAATGCTGCAAACGTAATATAATATTATAAATAGCAAAATTCCGATCTCAGATCTGAAAGGTAAGGTGATCACAATGGATCGTGTATATAATTTTTCGGCAGGTCCTTCAATGCTTCCTCTTCCCGTGCTTGAACGCGCGGCGTCCGAACTGGTGTCATACGGCAACAGCGGAATGTCTGTCATGGAGATGTCACACCGTTCTCCGGACTATGAGCCAATAATCAAATCAGCGGAAGCATCACTGCGCAAACTCATGGATATTCCGGACGATTATGCCGTTCTCTTTCTTCAGGGCGGTGCATCGACGCAGTTTGCCGCGGTCCCGCTCAACCTCATGCCCGAAGGCGGAAAGGCTGATTATATAGTTTCGGGTCAGTTCTCCGGCAAGGCGTACACCGAGGCTCAGAAGTATGGGGATGTTGCGCTTGCAGCCACCTCAAAGCCGGATAACTTCACATACATTCCCGCCACAACGCGCGCGTCCTTCCGTCCGGATGCTTCGTATGTCCACATCTGCTTCAACAATACGATATACGGCACAAGGTTCAACTATATCCCGGATACCGGGGATATCCCGCTGGTGGCGGATATGTCCTCCTGCATCCTTTCCGAGCCTGTGGATGTAAAAAAATTCGGCGTTATCTATGCCGGAGCACAGAAAAATGTTGCGCCTGCGGGACTTACCATCGTTATCGCACGCCGTGACCTGCTCGGTCATGCGCGCCCGGTCTGCCCCACTATGCTTGATTGGAGCATAATGGCTGACAATGATTCAATGTACAACACGCCGCCGTGCTACAATATTTACATGGCGGGACTTGTGTTTGACTATCTCCTTGCTGAGGGCGGTCTTGATGAAATGAAGCGCCGCAACGAGCGCAAGGCGGCTCTGCTGTATGATTACCTTGACTCGCAGAGCTACTATATCGCACCGGTGCGTCATGACTGCCGCTCGATGATGAATGTAACGTTCGTCACCGGGAACCCCGAGCTTGACAAGAAATTTGCGTCCGAGGCGACTGCCGCAGGGCTTAAGAACATCAAGGGGCACCGCTCTGTCGGCGGTATGAGAGCCTCTATTTACAACGCGATGCCCTATGAGGGCGTGGCGGCGCTTGTTGAGTTTATGAAGAAATTTGCCGCCGGGAATCCCAAGGGCTGATAAGAGGGGACCGAAATGAAGAAAATAAAGCTGATGAATAAGATCGCCGCGGTCGGTACGGATGTTTTCGACCGTGCCGAATACGAGGTCGGAGCCGACCTCCCGCTTGAGAGCGCCGATGCGATAATGGTACGCTCGGCGGCATTGCACGATACGGTTTTTCCCGCCGGCATGCTTGCCATAGCACGCTGCGGAGCGGGGGTGAACAATATCCCCGTTGAAAAATGCGCCGAGGAGGGAATAGTTGTTTTCAATACCCCCGGCGCAAACGCCAACGGCGTAAAGGAGCTGACTGTCTGCGCGCTGGCGCTTGCCTCGCGTGATATCGCAGGTGGCATCGAATGGGCTTCATCGCTCACCGGAGATGTCGCCGCGCAGGTCGAAAAGGGAAAATCCGCTTTCGGCGGCGTTGAGTTTGCCGGAAAAACGCTCGGCGTTATAGGACTCGGCGCTATCGGCGGACAGGTCGCAAACACCGCTCTTGCACTCGGTATGAAAGTGCTGGGCTTTGACCCGTACCTTACCGTTGATGCCGCATGGAATCTTTCCGGCGGTATCGGTCATGCAAAATCGCTTGACGAAATATATGCCGCCGCCGATTATATCACGCTGCATGTTCCGGCTGTCGCCGCGAACCGCGGTATGATAAACCGCGAAAGCATTGCAAAAATGAAGGACGGAGTGCGCATCATCAACCTTGCGCGTGCCGATCTGGCGGTTGCCGCCGACATAAAAGAAGCGCTCGCCGCCGGTAAGGTGGCAAGTTATGTCACCGATTTCCCCACTCCGGAGACTGTCGGCGTAAAGGGGATAGTCAACATCCCGCACCTCGGCGCGTCCACCGAGGAATCCGAGGACAACTGCGCCGTAATGGCGGCGCGTCAGCTTGACGCTTACCTCCGCACGGGCAATATCCGCAACTCGGTCAATTATCCGTCGGTGGAGATTCCCATGGGCGATGGAACACGCATCTGCGCGCTGCACGCCAATATTCCCGCGGTCATCGCAAATATCTCGGGCGTGCTGTCCGGATACGGGATCAATATCGAAAACCTCACTAACAAATCCAAGGGCGACAACGCATATACGCTTGTTGAGACGACCGGCGTGCTTGACGCCGACGTCGCCGCGGCGGTCGCCGAAAAGATAGGCGCGCTTGAGGGCATTCACAGAGTGAGAATAATATAAGATCAGGTGGTGTTAAAAAGCTCGTTTTGAGTTTTTTAACACCACCGTTTGATTATTTTATGATGAATTCGGCTCTTACGATGAGACCGCCGATGATAAAGGAAGCAAGGTTGGCGGCAAGGGAGAAGAACCACGCCTTTCCGACACCGCGCAGCCTGCCGTTTTCATCGCGATGAGACAGAGTAAAGGTGTATATCAGACCTTCAGCCACAAAGACCAATACTTCAAGCAGAATGTAGTACATCGCCATTGTAAGCCAGCCCTCGCGGAAGTTTATGATGTTCAGCCCGAGGTTCAAAAGTACCTGAGTTGCAATGTTGGTGATGATAACGGTCCTCCGCGTGCGCGGAGCAAGATAGCCGAACGGTTTTGCGATGAGCAGCTCAATCCCGAGCGTCAGCAGAACGCGCAGGAAAAATCCCGCCGCCTCGCGCAAGTAATTGTAGCTTTGCTTTACCGCCAGCGTTCCGTCTCCGTTGTCGTGTATAGTGAAATAGCTTGAAAATGCATATTGCTTCAGGATCCCGCTGACGGCAAAGCTGT
>CATYWI010000072.1 GCA_958414155.1 uncultured Anaerotruncus sp.
TTTTCAACATAAATATCAACCCCGCCCAAAGCATCAACAATTTCTTTAACAGCATCATCATGAACCATGATATACCTGTCAATTTTAACACCAAGAGTATCTTCGATAGTTTTTATTGTCATTCCGATACCGCCGATAAGACCGAATACCGCGCTTACGGCGTCTTCGAAAAACGAGACCGTCCGGCACAAACCGCTGCTGTTCCAGCTTCTGTTCTGCATTATGGTATCGTAAAGATCGCGCACCTTTTGCGATTCAATATCCTGAAAATCCATGCTGAGGTACTTATCCGCAAAAACACGGTTGAATATTATGTATGTGCGCTTATAATAAGCGCGCCAACGCCTGAGCAGCGCGCCGATAAGCGATGTAGCGAGCGATGCCGAAAGTATAATTATCACGTAATTGCCGAGTCTTTGCGGATCGCGCGCCCCGGTCAGCTCGTCAATGAGCCGTGCCGAAAGCCATATCGTAAGATACGGGCTGAGCGCCGAAAATGCAGAGTAAAGCAACGCGGTCACAAAAAGCATCGGGCAGCGACCGGCGAACATACGCCATGCGCGCAGATTCAGCCGCCATGCGCCGAAAAATGATATTTTCTTTTTATTATCACTGTTTTTTTCGGTCTTACGCATCGTGTTTCACATCCTCTCTGTAATATTTGCTCTGCACCTCAAAAAGCTTTGCGTATTCCCCGCCGGCGGCGAGGAGAGATGCGTGTGTTCCCTCTTCGGCTATCCTGCCGTCCGCCAGGAACAGAATGCGGTCGCAAAAACGTGTGGAGGCGAGCCGGTGCGAGATGAAGAACGAAGTGCGTCCCTTTGTCATCTCGTTGTATCTGTTGTATATGTCGCTCTCCGCTATCGGATCGAGCGCCGCTGTCGGCTCGTCGAGCAGAAGCACCGGGCCGTCCTTATACAGCGCACGTGCCAGCATGAGCCGCTGCATCTCGCCGCCGGAAAGCTCAACGCCGTCCTCCCAGACCTCGCGCCCGATATGAGTCTCGTATTTTTCGGGCAGGGACTCTATCTTCCCCGTAAGCCCCGCCGCGTCGATACAGCGGCGCACACGCTCACCGTCTATGCCAGAAACGCACTGCGCCACATTTTCGCTGACAGTTGCCTCAAGCACCGAAAAATCCTGAAATACCGACGAAAACAGCCTGTAATAATCACGTCTGTTGTATTTTCTTATGTCCTCGCCGTTGAGCAATACGCGTCCCCCGGTCGGATCGAGCAGCCCGGATATCAGCTTGACGAGCGTTGTCTTGCCCGCGCCGTTAAGACCGACAATGGCGATCTTCTCCCCCGGCTCTACCGTCAGATCAATATGGCTGATCGTGTCCTTGGCGGCGCCGTCGTAGCGGAAGGAAACGTCGTCAAGCTCTATTTTGCACGGCATACCGGGCGTGACATTCAATGCCTCGCCGTCCTCAAAGCGGAACGGCTCGGGGTAATTCAGAAATTCCATAAGAGCCGATAGCTTTATGCTGCCGCGATGAAGATCGGAAAAATCGCTAAGTATACCGGTGACCCATGCGGTAAATCCGCTGACGGTCCCGAAATAAAAGAGGAACTGCGATGCGGGAAGTCCGTTTTTCACCGTGAACGCAATAAGATAGGCATAAGCCACGCCGTTGCGCAAAAGCGTTGCCAGCAGGTCAACGGCGTCTGCGGCAAAGTGTACCTTTTCGCGCTTTCCCATAAAAGAATACGCAAGCTTCAGCGTTTTATCGTAAACGTCCGAAAGCCATGTGCCGAGCCCGAAAATACGTATATCCTTAGCCGCCCCGCGGGATTCCGCAGTGTTCTCGATGTACCCAAGCGTCTTGTCAAGCTCATTCCTCTCCTTGCTGTGGCGGTGATCCCATTCGTTTATTTTGTTGCCGATAAAATAGCTTGCCGCCGATGTTGCGGTAACAATGACAGCCAGCCACGGGTCAAGCCCGGTAAGGAAGGCAAGATAGATTGCAAAGCCGAGTATGTTTCTGACGATGGATTTGAGCGTAGACCATATTTCTTCGGTCGGCTCGTGGTTGCCGCTACAGGAATTGAATGCACTCCGGCGAAGCGTTGCAAAATCGGTTTTCAGCGTGTTGGGGTATGATGTTGATGCGCATTTCCTGGCGATCATGCGGATGATCTGCTTTCTTACATATATCCTGCCGTAACCGGCATTTGTCCCGATGTATTCCGAAAGTCCCGAAAGCACGAGCTGTGCGCCGATAAATATCCCGATCGTAGCCAGAAGCGACCAAAGCGGCGCCGAGCTTTCTATCTGCCCGAGTATGACAGGTGAGATCACCATTCTCGTCACAGACAGCGCAACACGTATGATCGCCAGCGCAAACGCCAGCACGATAACGCTTTTGTGTGCGCGCCATGCGGTCCTGAGCATGAATGCGGTGGTCTGCCGCATACTGTATTTCGGCTTTGTTTTTTCTTTTTTATTTTTGTCCATTGGAATTTTACCTCCGTTTCTGCCCGCATTATAATACATAAATATCGTCCCCGGAATGATCCGGGGACGAATTGCGCCCGGCGCGGGACGAATTGCGAGTCTCACACCTGCGGTATCAGTATTTCGGTCGTGAACGCACCATCCTCGGAGGCGCGGTCGATGTATCCCGCGTACTTCTCAACTATGCCGTCAATACGTATAAGTCCGAGCCCGTGACCCTCTCCCTTGGTGGTGGAAAAACGTCCGCTGTGCTTCCGGCGCTTCTTAGCGGCGGTCAGATTGGTGAACGAAATATAAAGCTGTGTGTTTTTCATGTCCATGTAAACACGTATCATGCGTTCATTCTCCGGCAGCTCAAGACTTGCCTCTATCGCATTGTCGAAAAGGTTGCCTATTATCACGCAAAGATCAAGCTCCGACATACTGAGAGCCACCGGGATGTGCGCGTCGGCAGTCACGTTTATATTTTTTGAACGCGCAAGCGAGATCTTGCTGTTGAGTATCGCATCCGCCATGCGGTTGCCGGTCTTTATCACCGTGTCAACGGTGGAAAGATCCGTATCAAGTTTGTCGAGGTACACTTTTACAGACTCAATATCCCCCGCAGCGGCATACGCCTTGAGCGTCTGTATATGATTGCGGTAATCGTGCCGCCAGCCGCGCATCTGCCGGTACATATTCTCCACCTCGGCATAGTGCGTTTCAATAAGCTCACGCTGATATGCGGCTATGCGCCGCTCGTTTCTTTTGCTGATAAATGACATACGTCGCCTCACTTCATTTCTATAAGCGCGCGGTTGAGCGGATCGTAGCAGCCGCGCGGAAGCGGCAGCACCGTGCCATCTTCAAGGTAGACATCCGTTTTTGTTACCTTTCTGACGGCGTAAAGATTTATCACCGCCGACCTGCCGAGACGGAAAAACCGCTCGTCGAGCTCGCCTGCAAGCTGCGAGAGCGTACGCCTGACCGTGATTTCCTCATTCGTATGTACCGTCGCATAGTTGCGCTGCACATCGATGTATTTTATTGAATAAAGCGGAGTGCGGACCATCCCGCCAGCAGTTTCAAGGCAAAGCGAACGTTCATTGCGGTGCAGCCGCTCAAGCGCACGGTCGAGCGTAGCCGAAAGCTTTTCCCATGAGACCGGCTTCATGAGATATTGCAGTGCAGCCACATCATACCCCTCCGCAATATAATCGGAATATCCGGTAACAAAAATTATCTCCGCCACGGCGTCGCGCCCGCGGATGCTTCTTGCAAGATCAACTCCGTTCATGCCGCCCATTTCAATGTCGAGCAGCAGAATGTCATATCCCGCCTCGTCGCCGAAAAGCAGCCCCTCGGCAGACGGATACTCGCGCAGCGTCACGTCATGCTCTCCCTGCTCCGCCCATCTGCGGACGAGTTCCGCAACATAACGGCGCGCCTCGGCTTCATCGTCACATATTGCAATACGGTACATACCTCTCCCGCCTTTCGCATTTGATCGCCTTACATTATAGCAGATTCGGCTGCTCCGCGCACGTTTTTTACATCATTTGCGCCCATTTCGGCGTTTTGCACAAAACCAATACATATTTTTTGTTGATATTTTTTCGTTCGGATTCGACATTTCCTATTTACAAATCGGCTCGGATGTGGTATCATAAAGTAAACCGGATCAACTGATGTCGGCAGATGCGCGCAGTTTGGATACAGGAGCAATTCAATATCGCGGGAACACGGGCGGGTCATAAGCCACCGATGTTTTCGTGCTGACGCCGCTATGCCTCAATACGAGACGTGGCGGTGTTTTTTGCGGAATGTGAAAAGCCGCACACTGCGGAGGGAAACTTGAATCGGAAATAAAACGGCGTCCGCGCAGACGGCGGCGCCAATCGGAGGTTTTCATGCAACTCATTTACGGTGTCAAAGACAAACCGAAGTTCGGGCAGGTCATAGTGTTCGCGCTTCAGCAGCTCCTCGCTATCCTGGCGGCGACCATTGCCGTTCCCGCGATCATCGGACACGGTATGTCCCAGTCTGCCGCCCTCTTCGGAGCCGGCATCGGAACCATCGTTTACCTGCTCTTCACAAAATTCAGAAGCCCTGTTTTCCTCGGAAGCTCCTTCGCATTTCTCGGTTCAATGGGCACCGCTTTTGCGGGCGCCGTCTCGGCGGCAGCCGGATATGCCGGCCTCGTTATCGGTGCGGCATTCGCCGGTCTTGTATATGTCGTGATCGCGATCATCGTCAAGCTCTGCGGCGTTGCATGGATAGATAAGGTCATGCCCGCCGTCGTTATCGGTCCCACCGTTGCCATCATCGGTCTTTCGCTTGCCGGAAACGCCGTCGGCGATCTCTCCGCCGGAGCGATCAAGGTAGACGGAGCATCGGTAGCCTCCCCCTACATCGCCATCCTTTGCGGACTCGTCACCCTCGGTGTGACCATCGCCTGCTCGGTATACGGCAAGAAGTTCCTCAAAATGATCCCCTTCATCATCGGCATCGTAGCCGGTTATGCTGTCGCAGCCGTCTTCACCGTAATCGGAAATGTCGCCGGTATCGACGCACTCAAGATAATCAACTTCTCCCTCTTCGCAAACATGGAGTGGGTTCCCGAATTCACCTTTATCCAGGCGTTCCGCGGCTTTGCGGACATTGACGCCGCTTACATAGGCACGGTAGCAGTAGCATACGTTCCCGTTGCCTTCGTGGTCTTTGCCGAGCACATCGCAGACCACAAGAACCTCTCCACCATCATCGAGCACGACCTGCTCAAAGACCCCGGACTTGCCAACACCCTTCTCGGTGACGGCGTAGGCTCCATGGCAGGCGCCATCTTCGGCGGTTGCCCCAACACCACCTACGGCGAATCGGTCGGTTGCGTGGCTATCTCCGGCAACGCCTCGGTCGTAACGATAATCGCTACCGCAGTGCTCTGCCTGCTTGCCGCCTTCGTAGCTCCCTTCACCACATTCCTTGCGACCATTCCTCCCTGCGTAATGGGCGGTGTGTGCATCGCGCTCTACGGCTTCATCGCTGTGTCCGGTCTTAAGATGATACAGACGGTAGACCTCGGCGACAACCGCAACCTCTTCGTGGTATCCGTTATCCTCATCGCCGGTGTCGGCGGACTCACAGTCAGCTTCGGTCCCGTTACCGTGACCGAGGTCGCCTGCGCCCTCATCCTCGGCATCCTGACCAACATAATGGTCAACAAGAAGAAAGCCAAAGAAAACAAGGAAGACTGATCCCGGGGATCATGCTTCCCACGTGAAATATTCCGCACGACAGCGGATAAAAATACCGGATCGGGGTGCGCCCCGACCCGGTATTTTATTTTATTATTTCATAAGGCAGACTGCTTCAGCCCATCCAGCGGTTATATTCGTCATAAAGCAGTGCGCACACGCCAACGTCGCGGTACTCGTTCCCCAGACGCAGCACTCCGCGCATCGTCCCCTCGTATTTCATTCCGAGCTTTTCCATGACCTTGCGCGAGGCAATATTCCCATCCATATACCGCGCCTCGATCCGGTTGAGTCCGAGGTCCTCAAACCCGAATCTGATAACACGTCTCGCCGCCTCGCCCGCTATCCCTCTGCCGCGGAACTCGGGATTTATAACATATCCGATCTCGGCAGAGTTGTTTGAATAGTCGAACCGCGTGAACCCGCAGGTCCCTATCATTTTGTCACCCGGCTCGCCGCCCTCGTGCCATATAACAGCCCAGTCAAAAAACTCGCCCGCGCGATATCTTGTAAGGATGTACTCAAGATATTCCTTGGTGAATTCCCTGTTCGGATGCGGCTTCCATGTGAGATACCGCGTCACATCCGCGCGGCGAGCATACTCATACATATCGTATGAATCCGCTACACGAAGCCCTCGCAGGACGAGCCGTTTTGTTGCCAGTTGCGGTATATGCGAAAAAATCCTCAGTGTGTCCTTTTGAGTCATATGCACGCCGTCCCTCCGGTTCTTTTTGTATATTATACTACCCTCACCGCCGCATTGCAAGTGCTTTGGAAGATATTTTCAGCCGTTTACGCCTGTTTTTTTGCGTTTTGGGGTTTATTTCGGAATAAAAATGTG
>CATYWI010000073.1 GCA_958414155.1 uncultured Anaerotruncus sp.
AAGGGTGCAGGAGGCGGCGAAGGAACACGGCATCCCCCTCAAGGTCATCCATATCACCGACAAGGAAACGGCGCAAAACGTACCTGCGCCGGTCACGACCTATGCCCTGTTCCGTGACGGTCGGTTTCTGACGCAGAGTATTCAGTCGGACAAAAAATTTCTGGCGCTGGCGGGAGTGCAGGACTGACCGGCGGCATCAAAAAATGAAATTCACGAGGCAATCCGGAAGCTAAAACAGGATAAACGCATTTTTGGTGTTCCCTCTTGACAAATCTATGTTTTCATTGTATAATAACAATGCGTTATTGATAACAATGCGTTATTGCTGGAGGGGAGAAAAGATGCCGGCAATCAAAAAAATATCCAAAGAAACCGTGATTGATGCAGCGGTGGATGTACTTCGGGAAGACGGATTTTCCGCAATCAATGCCAGAAGCGTTGCAAAAAAACTCGGATGTTCCACGCAACCTATTTACCATTTGTTCCGGAACATGGAGGAGTTGAAAACGGCGCTGACCGAACGGGCGATACAAATACACACGCAGCGAGTCCTTGATTCTTTGCGTTCGCATGAGGGAAACGACAGCAGGTACAGCAGTTACGGCATGGGATTCGTAAAGTTCGCGGCAGAGGAAAAACAGTTTTTCAGATGGCTGTATCTGGAGGGGGAACAATTCGGTCCGTATCAGAACGATGTTTTAGAACCGGAAGTGATTCAAACGCTCGTCGATGAATTCGGGTACGATGAGGAAACGGCAAAAAAATTTCATCGGGATATGGTTTACTATTCCTACGGCCTTGCGATTCTTGCCAATACAGATCATCTGAATCTGACCGAAGCCGAACTTCGGGAGGCTTTCCGACGGGAGCTTCGCGCACTGATTGCAATTTACGGAAAACCGACGAAATTGCCTGATTTTGCAGTGCAGGCGGGGGTGGCGCTGTGAATGAAACTATCTTTTTCTTGGGTCGGTCTTGTTGTGTTTGCCCTGCCGATGCTGATCAATATTGCCTATGTGCTTTTTCCGCCTACATGGGAGGCCTCGTCATCCAAAAGCGTCACGCGCCGGGTGGAAATCACAGAAGCTGTCAGTCGAATCGTCTGTCTTTTCCTGCTGACATTTTTGGTAAATAAGAATCCGCTCAAGCCGAAAAGTATCTGGCTGTTAGCCGCAGTTGTTTTTTTGCTTCTGTACTATATTGTCCGGATTCGTTATTTTATCGGCGGTCGGAACGTCGCACTGCTTGGTCAGCCCTTTCTTTTCGTGCCGATTCCGCTTGCGATTTTTCCGGTAGTTTACTATTTGTGTGCCGCAATCCGGAATGGAAATATCCCTGCGGCGGTTGCCATGTCGGTGTTTGGAGCGGCACACATCACAGTGTCGATTCAATCGTTTTGCCGATGAATTCTATGGAACGCCAAAAGAGGATGTGAATAAAATGAATGATTTAGTGATATATGTGCACGGGAAGGGCGGCTCGGCTGAGGAAGCCGAACATTACAGGATGCTCTTTCCGAATCATGAGGTCATCGGCTTTGATTACCGTTCAAAAACGCCTTGGGACGCCAAAGAAGAATTCTTCGCATTTTTTGCCGAGCAAAAAAAGCGGTGCAAGCGCATTACTCTGATAGCAAACAGCATCGGCGCTTATTTTGCACTATCCTCGCCGGATGAAACGCCGGTTGATCGGGCTTATTTTATCTCTCCGATCGTGGATATGGAAAACTTGATTTGCAAAATGATGCAATGGTCGAATGTGACCGAACAGGAACTTGCAGAAAAACAGGAAATCGCCACGGATTTCGGAGAAACGCTGTCTTGGGATTACCTTTGTTATGTGCGGCAGCATCCGATCATCTGGAATGTCCCCACTTGCATTCTATACGGTGAGCATGACAATCTGACATCCATTGAAACGATATCCGCATTTGCCAAGCGGCATCACGCGGATCTGACCGTCATGCCCGGAGGCGAGCATTGGTTCCATACAGAGGAACAGATGCGGTTCCTGGATCAATGGATCATAGAGCAGAGCCGAAAAGACATCTGCGGTCGATGATGCCGGCAGACCGTTAAACGAGCATAAAAACATAACTGCAGGAGGCAGCGTGAATGATAAGGTGCTTTCCTGCACAGCTTTATTGAGTACGGAAGACTGAAGTGCATTCCATCACAATTGAAAAAGAAGGAGATCGTATACGAATACATGCTCCGGGAGATGGAATACGACCGCGATTACAGCGAAAAAGAATTGAGCAGGATAATTATCAGGTATCACGATGATTATGCGACGGTCAAAAGGGAGATGATCGGACTGGGCTTTGGGTCGCAACAGGGCAGCAGTTTCGGACGGATCAGATAATACGAGAGGCAAAGCGTTAAAATTTCAGTGCTTGGGAGTAAATAAAAATGTATAATGAGATTACCTGTGATGAGATAAAGCGTATTTTGCGCGAAGATATGTTTTATAATGCTGTACATCTGGATACACTGAATTATATGGAGGAGGAAACTGCATTTGCAGGCGGCTTCCGCGGCGATGACGCGGTCATCTTTGCGGATCGCTGCGCACATACCGACACACACGATGCGACGAATAATGTGTATGTGTGTCCCCTGAAGAAGAACTTTGACTGTGCTGCGGCGGCGGAACTTGTTGAAAAAGCATTCCGGGCAAAAAGCATAAGCGTGGATGTTCAGAATCTCGGAGCGGATGCCGCGGGTGATGTTAAAGCGAGATTTTCTTCCTTGCTTCCTTATCGCCGCGAGATAAAGGACTATGCCGCAAAGGACGTGATCGCGGATTCGAACGCTTCTGTCCGCCTCCTTACCCCGGAGGATAAGGATGTGTTTTGCGGCGCCGGGTTTGCCGCCGTGCCTCAAAGACCTCCGGCATCCGTTTTGTTCAATGTTTTTGTTGAAAAAGGAGCCGGAAAAATTCTGGGTTATTTTGACGGGCAAAGAATATTGGGGTATCTGTCTTATCAGCGCCTGTACGAAAATGTATTCGATCTGGATTATATATATGTTTCGGAGGAGCAGAGAGGCAGGGGGATCGGAACAGCTCTTGGCAGGCAGTATGCGTATTATGTCTGCGCGCAAAAGGGAATGGCGCTCTGGAGCAATGCCCGGAACAGAGCGTCCGAGGCTACGGCGATGGCGTGCGGCTTTGCGTCGGGAAGACGTGCGTTTTTGTTTTCCTGAACGGAGATATTCCGCACCGGATCGTGGCGTTTGTCCCGGCTTTATACCGTCGCAGCTCATCTTGTCTTCCTAATAATATTATATAGGTGAAAAAACATTTGCGCTTGCCGGGGGGAAAGCTTACGGCTGTGGGCGGGGCGGAAAGGCTCCGCCCACGCACGTTTTTTGTCGGTAACGGAGTGATTTTCATCGCGGATGCAGCGGTCGGCGGCGGGAAAATGCTCATCATCAGGTGGAATTTTGCAAGTTAAAAAAGAGAAATTGCAGGATAGCGGCTGAAAAACCGTTGAAATGCCAAAAAAAATGCAATAAGGGCTTGACAAGCAGAAATCTATGTGCTATAATCTATTCATTAAATATTTGTACTGTTTTTTTGCTCGCGCCACGTCCTTCCCCGGTTTGAAAATGGTTCCGGTAAAGTCAAATACAGGGCAGGAAAAAGCTGCGGGTGCCGAAATCAGATATTTAAATTCATAATTAATGGAGGAATCAACTATGAACAAGAAATTCAAATCCATTCTGACGATGGCTTTGTCTCTGGTGCTTGTTGCCGTTATGTTTGTGGGTTGCAAACCCAAGGACCCGGATGGCCCTGTTAACCCCCCTAATAAACCGGCTACGCTCAAGCAGGCTGAATACAATACCACCACAGCGACAATGCCGAGCAACTGGAACGCACTCACCTACGCTGATAACAATGACACTCAGATCATGAACTACATCGGCTCTTCGTTCTTTGAATATGACTACAAGTTCGAAGGCGGCAAGAAGTTCAATGCCGATGGTACTATCAACAAGGCGGGTATAGTTGCCGGCGCATACACCACCAACTACTCCGCAGCAACAAAGCTTGAGGATGTCACATCTTCCGTTGATGCAAAGTGGGGATATACTGACGCCCAGAAGAAAGAGGGCGGCTACGCTTGGAAGATCACCTTCCGTGACGACCTGAAGTGGGACGACGGTACTGCCATCAAGGCAGCTGACTTCGTTTACTCCATGCAGCAGCAGCTTGATCCTGCTTTCATGAACTTCAGAGCGAACACCTACTACGATACGCTCAAGATCAAGAACTCCAAGGCTTACTTCTTCCAGAATCAGGAAGGTACCTACGAGCCTGTTGCGAACTTGGGCTATGCAAACAACGCCGCAGCTATCGCAGCCGGTAAGGTTATCTACATCAATGTATACGACTTCTACGGAGCCGAGGGTTATGTAGATGCCAACGGCAATGCCTGCCCGCAGTGGGTACCCTACACCGACGAAACCGTTTACGATACCGCAAAAGCGTGGAAGGCCGGTAAGCCCGAAGATGCTTTCACGGCGAAGGATCTTTGGGCAACATACGGTGCTGCTTACCTTGAGGTCGGCGCCGGCAATGCATCCTGCGCGGGTATCTATGTAGAGAACACCCAGCGTGACGTTAAGTGGGAAACCGTCGGTATTTATTCCATCGACGATGAGAATGCTGTCGTTGTTTGCTTCGATAAGGCATTCAAGTTCCTGCACGATGACGGTTCTCTCTCCTACCTTGCAGGATACTACATGCAGTCCCTTCCCCTTGTTCAAAAGGCCAAGTACGAGGCTGCCAAACTCGCGCCTGCAACCGGCGCGACTCTCTGGACCTCGAGGTACAACTCTTCTCTTGAAACCACCGCAAGCTGGGGTCCCTACAAGCTCGCTGAGTTTGAAGCAGGCTCTCACTACAAGCTCGTCAAGAACGAGAACTGGTACGGCTGGAACATGGAGGAGTACAAGAACCAGTACAACATCACCGCTATCAACTGCCGCAAGGTTGAGGAATGGTCCACCCAATGGATGGGCTTCCTGAACGGCAGCTACGACGATGCAACCCTCGCTACCGAGAATGCAGCAGATTATGTTGACTCCAAGTACGTCTACTATACCTCCAACGATACCGGTACATTCGGTATGCAGCTTTACAGCAACCTGAACGTCCTCAAGGCCAGCGGAAACAACAACGGTATCCTTGCTATCGATGAGTTCAGACAGGCACTCAACCTTGCGCTCAACAGAAGCGACCTCGTTGAAAAGATCTGGCCGGGTACCGCAATTCCGTGCTTCGGTCTTATAAACGTTGCATATTACTACGATATTGAAAACGCTCCTACTCTTGCAGACGGCGGTCAGTATCGTAACACCAAGCAGGCAAAAGAGGGTATCCTCCGTGCATACGGCTTCACCCAGGGCGCGGACGGCAAGTGGACCTCCGGCGAGCTTAAGAACCTTGATCTTGACGAGGCTTACAGCGCTCTCACCGGCTACAATCCTACTCTTGCAAAAGAGAAGATGGCTGAAGCTGTCAAGGAGCTTACCGCAAATGCCGATAAGTACGGCTACGATGCAACCAAGAACATAACCATCGTTTACGGTGCTTCCGTTGATAACGATAAGCAGAGATTCAGAGCCAACTATCTCCAGGATATTATCGACGGTCTGACAAAGGGAACTACTCTTGAAGATAAGATCAAAGTTGTGTTTGATGCGTCCGCCGGCGCCAAGTGGTCTGATGCTTTCAGAAGCGGCAAGACCCAGATCGGCTTCGGTTACGGCTTCTCCGGCAACCCCTTCAACCCCTTTGATATCGTAGGTGCATTCGTCAACCCCGAGGATTCTCTCAACTACCATACGTATTGGGACACTTCCGCTATTGACATGACCCTTACAATGCCCGCGGGCGACTACGCCGGCGCAGGCGAGACCATCACCATGAGCGTTCAGAACTGGTTCTTCTGCCTCAACGGTCTTGCCGAGAGCGAGAAGGCACCCAAGACCTACAACTGGGATGCAGGTTATGCCCCTGTTGAGGCAAGACTTATGATCCTCTCCGCTCTTGAAGAGCTGACCATCAAAGAGAGCCGCTCTGTGATGCTTATCGCAGCGTCCGGCGGATCCTTCCTTGGCGCTAAGTTCTCCTATATCACCGATGTTGAGAACGTGTTCATGGGCTTCGGCGGTCTTAGATACATAGAAGTCAACTACACCGATGCTGAGTGGACTGACTATGTAAAGGCTAACAATAACGACCTTACCGCGGAGTACAAGAAGTCCGAGTGATCCTGGTGTCAGGGGTGGATCACCCCTGACCGGGGTTCCCCGGTATTAACCAATCGGCGGTGAGCTTGTAGCTCACCGCTGATTTGTCTATTCACGGATCGTTAATAAGCCCCTTAAAGCCATCATAATAATGACTACCTTGCTTTACTTTTGGGAAAAAACGATGCCGGGATGTGGAAATTCATAACTGTCAACCGA
>CATYWI010000074.1 GCA_958414155.1 uncultured Anaerotruncus sp.
ATTCAGAATCCACTGCCGAACAGATAATCAGACCCACAGGTCTGCTTGACCCCGATGTTGAGGTAAGACCCATCGAGGGTCAGGTGGACGATATGCTGGGCGAGATACGCGCGCGCACGGCTCGCGGCGAGCGCGTGCTTGTGACCACGCTCACACGAAAGATGGCGGAGGATCTTACGGGCTATCTCTCCGACAACGGAGTTAAGGTCAGATATATACACTATAATGTAGAGACCATCGAACGCATGGAGCTGATACGCGATCTGCGCCTCGGCGTGTTTGACGTGCTGGTCGGCATCAACCTGCTGCGCGAAGGACTTGACCTGCCCGAGGTATCTCTCGTCGTGATCCTTGACGCGGACAAGGAGGGCTTTCTGCGCGCCGAGCGTTCGCTCATCCAGACCATAGGCAGAGCGGCACGAAACGAAAACGGCAAGGTAATAATGTACGCCGACACGGTGACAGGCTCGATGGAACGCGCGATATCTGAAACAAGACGCCGCCGCAGTATCCAGCAGGCATACAACGAGGCGCACGGCATAACCCCGCACACCGTCGTAAAGGGCATACGCGACATTATCGACATAGCGGCGCACGATGCGGGCGCCGATGCCGCAAGCAGCGCCAAGCGCAGCCGCGCGGAGGCAAAGAAGATGTCGAAGTCCGAGCGCGAGGCAACTATCGAACGCATGACGAAGCAGATGAAGGAAGCAGCCCGCAGCCTTGACTTTGAGCTTGCCGCATTCCTGCGCGACCGCATTCGCGAAATAAGAGAAACCAGGTGAGAAAGGAAGGCACAAAATGCCGGATTTCATAAAAATAAAGGGCGCGCGCGTCCACAATCTCAAAAATATCGATCTCACGATACCGCGGGACAAGCTGGTGGTATTTACCGGGCTTTCCGGCTCCGGAAAATCATCGCTTGCCTTTGACACGATATACGCCGAGGGACACAGGCGGTTCGTTGAATCGCTGTCGTCATATGCAAGGCAGTTCCTCGGTCAGCTCGACAAGCCGGACATCGATTCGATAGAGGGACTTTCCCCCGCGATCTCGATAGACCAGAAGACCACCTCAAAGAATCCGCGCTCCACGGTCGGCACCGTTACCGAAATATACGACTACCTGCGTCTGCTTTACGCCCGCGTCGGCGTGACACACTGCCCCGTATGCGGCAAGGTCATATCACGGCAGACGGTCGATCAGATAATAGACAAAATAATGACTCTGCCAGAGGGCGAGCGCTTTCTCGTGCTCGCGCCGGTCGTGCGCGCCAAAAAGGGAATGCACGAAAAGGTTCTTGCCGATGCGCGCAAATCCGGCTACACACGCGTGCGCGTGGACGGCAGCATGTACGATCTTGACGAGGAGATATCGCTTGACAAGAACCTGCGCCACAGCATTGAGGTGGTAGTGGACCGCCTTGTGATGCGCGGCGACATACGTTCGCGTCTTTCCGACTCGGTAGAGACCGCGCTTGCTCTTGCCGAAAAAAGACTGCTGATAGTCACCGTCCCGCGCGAGGACGGCGAAAAGCCGCGCGAACTTGAATTTTCACAGACCTATGCCTGCGAGGAGCACGGAATATCCTTCGGCGAGCTTGAGCCACGCATGTTCTCCTTCAACAACCCCGCCGGCGCCTGCCCCGACTGCGCCGGACTTGGCGTAACGCGCCGCGTATCTGTGGACCGCGTTATTCCGGACCGCTCGCTGTCCCTTTCCGGCGGCGCGATAGCGGTAAACGGCTTCAAAACGCTTGAGGAGGAGAGCTGGAACGGTCCTCTTTTTGCCGCCGTGGCGGAAAGATACGGCTTTACGCTCGACACCCCTATCGAAAAGCTGACAGGTGACCAGCTAAACATCCTGCTTTACGGCTCCGGAGCCGAAAAATACGATGTAACGCGCTATTTCGGTCACGAGGGGCACCGCAAGTCGGCGACCTTTGACGGTATCATTCCCATGATCGAACAGCGCATGGAATACGGCATGAGCGCCGAATATTACGAGCAGTTCATTGAGGAGATCCCCTGCGCGACCTGCCACGGGCGCAGACTCAATCCAATGTCGCTCGCAGTTACCGTAGGCGGGCTTGCTATCGACGAATTCTGCGATCTTTCGGTAGACCGCGCGCTTGAGTATATTTCGGGCGCTGCGCTGGAGCTTACCGAAACGGAAATGAAAATAGTAAAAGAGGTGCTGAAGGAGATACGCTCGCGCCTCACATTCCTGCAAAGCGTAGGGCTTGGGTATCTTACGCTTTCACGCCGCGCGGGGAGCCTCTCCGGCGGCGAGGCACAGCGCATACGGCTTGCAACGCAGATAGGCTCGTCCCTTGTCGGCGTGCTTTACGTGCTTGACGAGCCGAGCATAGGACTGCACCAGCGCGACAACGACCTGCTGATAGCCACGCTCAAG
The DNA here is from genome assembly GCA_958414155.1 of uncultured Anaerotruncus sp. The sequence continues at coordinate 2,416 of CATYWI010000074.1, forward strand.
CAGCTGCGCGACCTCGGCAACACGGTGATAGTCGTTGAGCATGACGAGGATATGATGCGCCGGTCGGATTATATCGTAGATATTGGTCCCGGCGCAGGCATCCACGGCGGCAATGTGGTCGCCGCGGGCACTCCCGAGGAGGTAGCGGCAAACCCCGATTCGCTTACCGGCGCATACCTTTCCGGCAGACGGGTGATCCCGGTGCCCGAGGAGCGCCGTCCCGGAAACGGACATTTTCTCACCGTGCACGGCGCGCGCGAGCACAATCTCAAAAATATCGATGTAAGCATCCCGCTCGGCTGCTTCGTCTGCGTTACCGGCGTGTCCGGCTCGGGAAAATCCTCTCTCGTGAACGGTATCATTAATCCGGTGCTGAGTTCAGCGCTCAACGGCGCGCGCCGCCGCCCCGGAAACTGCGACAGTATTGAAGGCATTGAATTTCTCGACAAGGTGATAGACATCGACCAGAGTCCGATAGGACGCACGCCGCGCTCCAATCCGGCGACATATACCGGGCTTTTCAATGATATACGCGAGCTTTTTGCCTCCACCCGCGATGCGAACGTGCGCGGCTACAAGGCGGGAAGATTCTCGTTCAACGTAAAGGGCGGCAGATGCGAGGCATGCCAGGGCGACGGGGTACGCCGCATTGAAATGCACTTTCTGCCCGATGTTTACGTTACATGCGACGTATGCCACGGCAAGCGCTACAACCGCGACACACTTGAGGTGAGGTATAAAGGCAAGAATATTTATGAGGTCCTTGAAATGACCTCCGAGGAGGGCGTCGTCTTTTTTGACGGACTGCCCAAGATACGCCGCAAGCTCCAGACGCTGTGCGATGTCGGTCTCGGATACATCAAAATAGGTCAGTCCTCCACCACGATATCCGGCGGCGAGGCACAGCGCGTCAAGCTGGCGACCGAGCTTTCCCGCCGCAGCACAGGCAAGACCATGTACATTCTTGATGAACCCACCACCGGTCTACACACCGAGGATGTATCGCGTCTGCTCACCGTGCTGCGCCGCTTTGTTGACGCGGGCAACACCGTGCTCGTGATAGAGCACAACATGGAGATCATAAAGACCGCCGACTATCTTATCGACCTCGGTCCCGAGGGCGGCGACGGCGGCGGAACACTCGTTGCCTGCGGCACCCCCGAGGAGGTGGCAGCCTGCCCGGCATCCTATACCGGCAGATATCTGCGGGAGCATCTCCCCGGCTTCTGCACGGCAGCGGAGAAAAAATAAAAGATCGTATTCATACAGTTTATACTGTATATTTTCGCGAATATTCACTCGGCACTGAATAAACACAGCTCATATCCGGCGGCATGCATAAAATGCATACCGCCGCTTAAATATCGCACAAAAACGCATACCGTCAGCCCCGTCATTAGTGAATATGCAACAAAATCAAAAAATATTCAGAAAAGCCCTTGACAGCTGAATAATTATGCAGTATAATACGCACATCGAAAATAAATATCCACTCACGGATACATACAAGGAGTACACACCATGAAAAAAACATTAAGTCTCATTCTCGCCGCGGTAATGATAGCCGCCGCGCTGCTCACCTTTGCTTCCTGCGGTAAGTCCGGAAGCGGCAAGGTCAAGGTCATTGACATTGCACTTTCCGAAGAGGAATATGCATTTGCCGTAAACAAATCGGACGATGAGCTGCTCACCAAGGCAAACGAATACCTCGCCAAGATCAAAGCGGACGGCACCTTTGATGCGATCTGCAACAAGTACTTCGGCGATGGCACACCCACAAAGATAACCTCCTCGACTCTTGACGAGTCCAAGGATCAGCTCGTGGTCGCTACCAGCACAGGATTTGACCCTTGTGAAATGGTCGATGAAAACGGAAAGTTCTACGGCGTTGACCTTGAGATCGCCGCTGGTCTTGCCGAGTACCTCGGCAAAGAGCTTGTTATCCAGGACATGAAGTTTGAGGCTGTTATCACCTCTGTCCAGACCGGCATCTGCGACATCGGCATGGCGGGTCTTACCGTTACCGAAAAGAGAAAAGCCAGCGTAAACTTCGGCGATTCCTACTACAACGCTTCTCAGGTTCTCATCGTTCCCGAGGAATGCACGGTTTTCGATTCCTGCAAGACCGCCGATGACGTTGTTGCCATCCTCGACAAGCTGACCAAGTCCAACAAGATCGGCTGCCAGACCGGTACGACCGGTGAAACCTACATCGTCGGCGACACCGACAAGGGCGACGACGGCTACGGCTTCAAGGGGCTCCCCGCCACCAAGATGGGCTATGACTACGCTGCTCTCGCAGTCACCGCTATGATAAACGGCGAGATCGATTACGTCATCCTTGACAACGCACCCGCAAAGGCCATAGCAAAATCCGTAAGCGGCAAATAAATAATAATTCATCACGGATTCCGGAGCCTGTCGCAAAAGGCGGCTCCGGAATTTCGGGACAGGAGATATCCTAATGGACATAGCAATCAAATGGGAAAAGTTTTGGCAATCCTTCTGGGTCCAGGAGGGCTACCGGCGCGTATTTTCCGACGGTCTTACCAACACCCTCATAATCGCGGTGTCGGGTCTTCTCATCGGCATTCTGATAGGCACTCTCATTGCCTCAGTCAAGGTAATGCCCAAATACAAGGTCCTCCCGCGCGTGCTTGACGGTATCTGCAACGTATACGTCGGATTTTTCCGCGGAACGCCTATCGTTGTTCAGCTTTTGCTGTCGTACTATGTCATATGCCCGCTTATGGGGATTAAACTCGGCTCGCTGAACACCTGCATACTCGTATTCGGCCTCAACAGCGGAGCCTATGTCTCCGAAATAATGCGTGCCGGCATTCAGTCGGTCGATCCCGGTCAGATGGAGGCGGGGCGCGCCCTCGGTCTCCCCTATGCCGCCACTATGATAAAGATAATCGTGCCCCAGGCGGTAAAAAACATTCTGCCCACGCTCGGCAATGAGTTTATAGCTCTTGTCAAGGACACCTCGGTAGCCAGTTTTGTCGCCGCGGTGGACCTCTACAAGGTCTTTACCGAGATCGGTACGAGCAACTATGAATACCTCATGCCGTACCTTGCAATGGCGCTTATATATATAATTCTTGTTCTGCTCATCACACTGCTCTTCAAACTGATAGAAAAGCAGCTCCACCGCAGTGACCGCGCATAAGGAGGCACGCAATGGAAAACAAAAACCAGAACATATCCCATCCCGGCGATGACCTTCTTGTGGTAAAGGATCTCTGCAAGACCTTCAAAAACGGAAAAAAGACCGTTTATGCTCTCGATCACGTCAGTAATGTAATAAAGAAAAACGAAAAGGTGGTCGTTATCGGACCCTCCGGAAGCGGAAAAAGCACATTTCTGCGCTGTCTCAACTGCATGGAGGACCCCACAGGCGGATCGATATTTTTTGAAGGCGAAGACCTCGCCGATATGAAGGTGGACATCAACAAGCACCGCGAGCATATCGGAATGGTCTTTCAGCAGTTCAATCTTTTCAACAACAAAACCGTGCTCCAGAATATAATGCTGGCGCCCGTTTATATAAAAACCAAAAAGGCAGGCGGTCTTTTTGCTCCGTCAGCGGTAAAAAAACAGATAAAAGCCGAGGCGGAAACCACGGCGCACGAGCTTCTTGCCAAAATAGGGCTTGAGGATAAGGCAAACGTCTATCCCTCTACCCTTTCCGGCGGTCAGAAGCAGCGTATCGCAATAATCCGCGCGCTCGCGATGAACCCCAAGGTGATGCTTTTCGATGAGCCGACCTCGGCGCTCGACCCCGAAATGGTCGGAGAGGTGCTCGATCTTATGAAAAAGCTCGCCGACGACGGCATGACCATGGTCGTGGTAACGCATGAAATGGGCTTTGCCCGCGAGGTCGCCGACCGCGTGATCTTTATGGCAGACGGAAAAATAGTGGAGGAGGGCAAGCCCGCAGAGTTTTTTGCTCACCCTGCCACCGACCGCGCCAAGCAGTTCCTCAAGTGTGTACTGTAAAGATACTTCAATAGCATACGG
>CATYWI010000075.1 GCA_958414155.1 uncultured Anaerotruncus sp.
TGTCACCTTGCACTGCTCGGCGACTTCAGCACTCATTGCGTAAGGGCATTCGCTTACTTTGCTCATTTCGGAACAATCCTTTCTTATTGGGTTTATGTTATTTTTTATAATATCTTACTTTACGATCTCACCGCGCACGGCGCCGAAGGCGGCTGCGGCGTTGCACTCGTCGGTGTCAATATGCATGGCAAGTGCGAATTTGGGGCTTACTCTTACAACTACGTCGTCAAAAATGAGCGGGCGTGCGGTGTCGAGCTTTACCTTGACTATCTCCTTGTCGCTGACGCCGAGACGCTCGGCATCCTCGGGGGTCATATGTATGTGGCGCTTGGCAACGATACATCCCTCGGCAATCTCAAGTTCGCCGGCGGGACCTACCAGCTTTATGCCGGGAGTGCCGGCAATGTCGCCGCTCTCACGGACGGGGGGAGCGATGCCCAGCGCACGTGCGTCGGTAAAGGAAAGCTCTACCTGGTTCTGCGGTCTTTCGGGACCGAGCACGCTTACGGCAAGGCTACCCTTGGGACCGACAAGCGTTATCTTTGCGTTTGAACATGCAAACTGTCCGGGCTGGCTGAGCATTTTTTTGACCTCAAGCACAGCGCCCTTGCCGTAAAGCGTTTCTACGGCTTCACGCGTCAGATGGATGTGGCGCGCGGAGGTTTCGACCATAAATGTTTTATCCATTTCTGCTCCTTATGCGGATCGTGTCCGCGATTATTCTGACATTCAAACTTATTATAGCACAAATTTCGCGTTTTGTAAATCGTTTTTTGTGATTTGGATATCATAAACCGCTTTTTTATGTCAATAATAATCGTGATGAGAAAGGATCGGGGAAAAGACACGATGATAAACGAAAAAAATGAGTCCCACGGCGCCGCCGGGGACTGCGACGGCGAGCGCCGCGGTGACGGCGAGGTGCTTGCGGGTAACTCCGAGGAGTCGATATACTGCATGTGTATTATCGGGCAGGTGGAGGGTCACTACATCCTCGGTGATAACCAGAAGACTACGCGCTACGAGCATGTGATACCCCAGCTTGCGTTGATAGAAGAGGATGAAAGGACCGACGGCGTTCTTATCATCCTCAATACGATGGGCGGCGATGTTGAGGCGGGACTGGCGATAGCAGAGATGATAGCATCGATGTCAAAGCCCACAGTCTCGCTCGTGCTCGGCGGCGGACATTCGATAGGCGTGCCGCTTGCGGTCGCGGCAAGGCGATCGTTCATTGTGCCGAGCGCCACTATGACACTTCACCCGGTGCGCATAAGCGGCACGGTGATAGGCGCGCCGCAGACCTACAACTATTTTCACGATATGCAGGAACGGATACTTGACTTCATCTGTGCGCATTCAAAGGCGGACCGCGACGCGCTTTACGAAATGATAATGCGCTCCGACCGCATGGCAAACGACATAGGCTCGGTGATAGACGGCAGGGAGGCGGTCAGGTGCGGACTTATCGATGAGGTGGGCGGTTTGAGTTCCGCCTTGCGCGCGATACGCGGCATGATAAACAAAAATGCAAGATAAAACCGCAAAATTGCATGACCGGCGGATCGCAATGGGGATTTTTTGCCCTGCTACGGCAATGACGCAAAAAAATCCGAAAAAATTTCATTTTACCCCTTGACAAGCGCCGTGCGTTGTGATACAATAACGCCAACAAAAAACCGATGAGGAAGACGAGTACCCCGTGAATAACGGCACAGAGAGTCGCGGACGGTGTAATCGCGATACGAACGCGCGGGCGAATGGACTTCCGAGGGCGGGCGCAAAAGCGGGTATCCGCAAGTAGTTCCCGACGGGGTGCGCTCCCGTTATCCGCAGCGCTGTGCATTATCGTGCGCATACAGAGTGGGTCATTCCCGATTCGGGTGGTACCGCGGATATTATTTTTGTAATATTCGCCCCGGATGCCGTATATCACTGCGGCGTCCGGGGCGTTTTTGTTTTGGAGGAAAAATAAAATGAAAAAAATCATCTCTCTGGTACTTGTACTATTCGTGCTTGCCGCATCCCTTACGCTCGTGTCCTGCGGCGACGGCAAATCGATAGCGGACAAGGTAGCCGCCGGCGAAACGGTAAAGATAGGCGTGATACAGCTCATGCCTAACCCTTCGCTCGACAACTGCCGCAACGGAATACTTGAGGCGCTTGCCGGATCCGGTATAAAATACGAGCTTAAGGTCGAGACAGGCTCGCCCAACTCGTATGAATCCGACTGCACCGCGTTTGCCGGCAACATGGTAGCCGACGGTTTTGACATGATAATCGCCATTGCCACTCCCGCGGCAAAATGCGCATTCACCTCGGCGGCGGATACGAATATCCCGGTCATCTTCTGCGCGGTCTCCGACCCGGTGGCGGCAGGGCTTGTAAAGTCGATGGATAAGCCCGGCGAGAACTGCACGGGCACATCGGATGTGCTTGATTTCACACTGCACGTGAACATGATAAAGGCGTTCCAGCCCGATGTGAAGACCATAGGAGTCATATATACAACCTCCGAGGAGAACTCGCTCACACAGCTTAAAAATCTGCGCGCGGTCTGCGACGCAGCGGGCATAGCCGTTGAAACGGCATCGGTACAGGGCGCGTCGGATGTTCCCGCGGCGGCGGCGGCTGTTGCGGCAAAGAGCGACTGCATACTCAATTTTACCGATAACAACGTGGTACAAAACCTTTCCGCCGTCCTTTCCGCCGCCGAGAACGCAAAGATCCCGGTTTACGGCTCGGAGGAGGAGCAGGTCAAAAACGGATGCGCCGCATCAATGTCGATAGATTATGTCGCGCTCGGCAGACTGACAGGCGGACTTGCCGTAAAGGTGATGCGCGGCACGCCGGCAGCGGAGCTTGCGGTAGAGAAGCTCAGCGAGGCGCTTCCCGTTATCAACGATGCGGCGCTCAGCGCGGTGGGCATCTCGGTTCCCGCTGAATACGCCGGCGCGACCCGCGTCGGATGAGCAGTACCACGCAATACTCAGACCAACAATAACGATAACGCTGAACGAGGTTTGAAATGATCTCTTTTCTTACATCCGGCGAGCTCTTCATAAGGCTGGGGCTTGTTTATTCGATACTTGCCATGGGCTATTATGTCAGCTACACTATATTGGATTTTCCCGATCTGACGGTCGAGGGGACCTTCCTCAGCGGCGCCGTCGTGTACGGCATAATGGTGTCGCACGGCGTCAGCGGCTGGCTCGGAATGGCTGCGGCATTCATCGTGGGCGGCGCGTTCGGCGCCCTCACCGGTGTGCTGAACGTAAAGCTTAAGATACGTCCTCTGCTTTGCGGGATATTGGTATCCACGGCGCTTATTTCAATAAACCTGGTGGCTACCTCGGCGGGAGGAGCGGCGCTTGAAGGGAAATTCGACCTCGGCGGCGAGCTTTTCTCAACGCTCAACTTTGCGCGCAGTGAGGCGGCGATAAAAAATCAATTTCCGTTTTCCCTCATTCCCGCGCGCGCGGGAGCGTTCCAACCGCGTCTTGATGCGGTGTATCTCTTCTTTGCGGTGCTTTTCAAGGTCCTGCTCGATCTTTTCCTTTCAACACGGCGCGGGCTTTTGCTCCGCGCCGCGGGGAACAATCCCGCCTTTGTGCGCACGCTTTCGCGTGACCCCGGACAAAGCCGCATCTTAGGTCTTGCCATCGGCAATGCGTTCGCGGGTGCATCCGGCGCGCTTTATACGTCTGTGACGGGCAATGTGAACCAGAGCATGGGAGTCGGCATGGTCGTGATAGGTCTTGCATCGCTGATAATAGGACTCTCCCTTTTCCGCCGCGTCCGCTTTATGCGCAGCACGACAAAGGTGATACTCGGCGCGATGATCTATCAGGCGTGCCTCGTGGCGGCAACAAAAATAGGAATACCCTCCGCATACAACAAGCTCCTCATGGCGGTGCTGTTCACCGTGGCGCTTGTTCTCAGCGAGCGTAAAAAGGAGCGTGCGGCATGAGCGAAATGATCTGTCTTGACAACATAAAAAAGATATACAATCCCGGAGACGTGACCGAAATGTGCCTTTTTTCAGGCTTTTCGCTGTCTGTGGAAAAAGGTTCGTTCGTTTCGGTCGTCGGCTCAAACGGCAGCGGCAAGACCTCTCTGCTCAACATCATCTGCGGGTCCATACCTGTGGATTCCGGCAGGGTGATCGTGGACGGTGTTGACGTAACGTCGGTCCCGGAGCACGAGCGCTACTCGCGCATAGGGCGCGTGTGGCAGAATCCCGCCACGGGGACCTGCTCCGATCTTACCATTCTTGAAAATATGGCGCTTGCCGACTGCGGTCCCGAGCCGGGCACGGCTCCGCACGGACGTCACGGCGCAAAGTGCCGCCGCTTCGGACTTGGGCGCGGCGTTTCGCCGGCGCGCGTGGAATTTTACCGTGAGCAGCTCGCTACGCTCCATCTGGGGCTTGAGGATAAGCTGGGACAGCGCGCGGGCGCACTGTCGGGCGGTCAGCGGCAGGCAATGGCGCTTGTTATGTCAACGCTCACGCCGGTGGATATACTGATACTTGACGAGCACACGGCGGCGCTCGATCCCAAGACCGCCGAGCTTATAATGGAGCTTACCGACCGTGTGGTGCGCGAAAAGCGGCTTACGGCGGTCATGGTCACGCACAATCTGCGGTTTGCCGCCGATTACGGCGACCGCCTCCTTATGATGCATGCGGGTCACGCCGTGCTTGACGCCGCAGGCGAGGAGAAGAAAAAGAAAACGGTGAACGACCTGCTCGGACTGTTCACCGAAATAAGCATCGAATGCGGAAATTAAAATCAAATGGGCTACCGCGCTTAACGCGCGGCAGCCCATTTGGCTTAGTCGTTGACCTTCTTCTTTGCGAAGAAGCAGGCTGTGCCGGCTATTGCGGCAACGGCAAGGGCAACGAGTATCAGGTATGCGTTGTCTCCGGTCACGGGAGAACCCGGCTCGGTCGTAGGAGGAGTTACGGGGTCTGTTGTAGGAGGCGTTACAGGCTCTGTGGTGGGGGGAGTTACGGGGTCGGTCTCAACGGGAGCGGGGGCCGGGTTCTTGTAGCTGCCGTCGGCTACCTTTTCGACCTTCGCTTTTTCGTTGATAACGGTGTTGGGAGCCTTGTCGGTGCCGATGAGCTGGTAGAAGACGTCGTCATTTACCGAAGCGTCGGCTGCCTTTATAGCCTGGTTGAGTTCGTAGCAGAGCTTACCGGATTCTATATCACCGGCAGTCAGCTTTGTTACTTCATATGCTGTGTCCGTCTTGGCGGCTTCGTTTACCCATTCACGTGTGATGGGATAAGTGCTGCCGTCGAGAACGAAGTTGCCCTTTACATTGTCGGGGTTCAGAGCGGAGGCGTTGTCCCAGCAAAGCTCAAGCGTGTTGCCCGCAACATCGGCTGTCAGCTTACCGGCGCAAACGTTGCCGATGAATACAGCCTTGTCGCTGTTGAAGTAGCCTGCGATGTTGGAGGCGATACCGAATTCACCCTTGGCTGTGATATTACCGGTGTTGATGTTATAAGCAAGGTAGGGATATTCGGTAGCCGCACCGAATGCATAGCCCAGAATGCCTGCGGCAGCGCCGGAAGCATTGGCGGTGGCAGAAGCGCCGGTGTTGGTCACATTACCGGTGTTTACGGAGTACATGATGGACTCAAGACCGATCCGCTTGTTGGCTCCGGTGGAGCCTATTATACCGCCGGTCGCGGATGCGCCCTCAACGTCGCCGTTGTTCATGCAGTAACGGATGTCGATTATGTATCCGCCGTTTGCGGGGTCATAATTGGTGGCGCCGCTGTTTCTGCCCTGGATACGGCTGGCGATACCGCCCGCGTATCCGGTGGCGGATACGACCTTACCGTTGTTTATGCAGTAATAAGCTTTAAGCCAGGAGTGTTCGCCGGCGTTACCTACGATACCGCCTGCCTGACCGGCAGCGGGGGTGATGTCGGCGTTGTTGGTGCAGTTATAAAGCTCCATTCCGGAGTTGGCGTATCCTATGATACCGCCGGTCTGCGATTTGAGCGAAAGAACCTTGCCGTTGTTTACGGCGCCGGTTATTTTTGCGTTTGCAGTGCTTGATTCACCGTTCTTTACGGTCGCTCCGTCCGATCCGGTGCGTCCGAACAGACCGCCGGCATAGTTGGCGACCGATTCAACAGCGCCGTCATTGCGGATGTTCTCGGCAACGAGATTGGTGCGCACCCAACCGGATATACCGCCCGCCTGGTTGGAGCCGGTTATCTTACCGGTGTTGGTAACATTCTTGAAAGTAAAGAGAGTTACGGAGGTGTCGGGAGACTTGGAGCCGTTGTAAACGTAACCGACAACGCCTCCGGCAGGAGTTGTTGACTTCTGACTGTCAAGACCGTTGAGTCCGGAGATCTCGCCCTCATTGAGCAGATCCT
>CATYWI010000076.1 GCA_958414155.1 uncultured Anaerotruncus sp.
GCATAGACCTCGATAACGCGGCGCTGATCGGCTTTGACGACCTTTATCGTCACGCCCTCCGCATCAAAGGTATCGCCCGCCTCGGGTATCTTTTCAAGCTTCTCCATCACCCAACCGCCTACGGTCGCGGAATCGCTTCCCGTGTCGATGTCGAACAGCTCGTCAACTCGCTCGCGTTCGGCAAGGCCGGAAATAAGATATCCGTTGCCCTGGTGCTTTATATCGCCTGCGTCCGCACCCTCATCAAGATTTCCGACTATCTGCTCGATAAGATCATTAAGCGTAACGAGACCGCTCGTTCCGCCGTATTCGTCAACGACGATCGCAACGGTGAAATGACCGCCCTTCATCTCACGGAAAAGCGCATCCGCCTTCATCACCTCGGCGGCAAAGCGGGGCTTTTCCACCGCATGAGCCATTACGGAGGCGCGGCTGCGGTCGGATAGACGCAGATATTTCTTTGCGTCAAGCACACCTATTATGTTGTCGATATTCTCTCCGCATATAGGATAGTATGAATGTATGTCGTTCTGGATCGTATCCTCCCATACGCTGTCCCCATCCTCGCACCAAAGAACCGTCATTTCGGTACGGTGTGTGGATATTTCTCCGACTGTGATATCGTCGAACTCAAAGATATTCTGTATCATTTCGTTTTCGGATTCGCCTATGGTGCCGTTCTCGCTTCCCGCGTCAGCCATAAGCCGTATATCCTCCTCGGACACAGATGAATCCTCGGAATCCGGGTCGATACCGAGCATACGAAGCACGCCGTTTGTCGAAACAGTGAGTAGCCACACCAGCGGCTTGAAGCAGATCGCGATGCAGTTGATAGGCCCCGAAAGACCGAGCGATATAGCCTCGGAGTTCTTCATGGCAAGTCTTTTGGGCACGAGCTCACCGAATATGAGCGTAATATATGAAAGTATCACGGTAATGACTATTACCGATATCGTTTTTATCGCTCCGTCCGAAAGCGGCGTTTTACCGTGCAGACCGTTTACTATGTAAACACTGAAGTTATCGGACGCGAACGCACTTCCCAAAAAGCCGGACAGCGTTATTGCTACCTGTATCGTTGCCAGGAACTTTGCAGGCTGGTCGGTGAGCTTTTTCAGCCGGCGCGCCTTTTTGTTGCCGCTCTCGGCAAGACTGTCGAGCTTTGTGCCTTTGGTCTCAATGACTGCGATCTCGGCACAGGCGAATATCGCATTGAGCATGATGAGTACGAGCTGAAGAAGAATCTGAAGGATGATCGTCAGCCATAAGGGAATGTCCATAATTGTTATTCTCTCCTAAAAAATATATTTGACCGTGCAGGCAACAAAACCGAACCTGACCCGGCTTTAGCCGATGCAGGTTCGGTATTTATTATTTATCAGACCCGGGCAACTTCGGTCAGGTGACAAACCGCCCTCGTCGCTGTTGTTCATCAAAAAAATAGCCTTTCACGATATTGGGTATATTATATCACAAACCATGTGTATTGTCAATACCTTGCACGATAATAATCATTGATGCGCCTGAACATGTCCAAAAAATTGATTTTGTGTTAATTCGGCTTTTATCGGCGAAAAGGACAGTCGAAAACAGTTGCTTCACACAAAAATATATGATAAAATATACATACGGCTTAAACGGAATAATTTCTCTTTGGCGAGGTAATAATCAGTTGAACGAAAAAAAGGACAAACACCCGGGCGCAGGCGGGCGCATAATGCGCATCATCTGCCCCGTACTGGCAGTCGCGGCTGTTGCGGCTGTTTTCATATATTCATATATCACAGGAGAGGAGCTGACGGTAGCCAATCTTGTGGAGCACGCCCCCGCGCAGGCGGGGGTTGCCGCGGCGGTGATGATACTTATATATGTTATAAAAAGCCTTACCGTATTCTTTCCCGTAACGGTACTTTACGCCGCCGGGGGATATATTTTCGGTCCCGTTGTCGGGTGTGCTGTAAATTGCGCCGGGATCGCCGCTGGATGTGCGGTCCAGTACTGGATGGGCAGGGCGTCCGGGAGCGATGCCGCCAGACTCGCCGGGAAGCACCCACGTATCAGTGCGGTCTTTACGGCGCAGGATCGTTCCCCGTTGTTTGCGTCGCTGTCGGCAAGGCTTTTCGGAGTCATATCCGGTGATATAATCAGCTACTATTTCGGCGCTTCCGGCGTTCGCTTTCTGCCCTTTCTTATAGGCAGCATATGCGGCGTCCTGCCGGGGCTTGTGACCGTCACCGTGCTCGGCACCTCGGCAACAGACCCGCGCTCCCCTGCATTCATTATATCGGTCGCCGCCGCGGTCGCCATTTTTGCGGCATCGGCGCTCGGTAAATATATCATTGACAAAAAACACAGTAAGAAAGACAAAACCGACTCCGACAGCGGAGACGGCGAGGGATCTTTATGAGTAAAAAAATAAAAAACACCGAAGTAAAAACCGAAAAGGCGCGTAAAAAGAAGAATGCGTGCATGCGAGGGTCATGGTTCAATGCCCTTCTGCGCCGCCGTGCTGCTGTCGCATTGCTGATCGTTGGACAGCTCGCATTTTTCATATGGTTCCTTGTCAGCCGCTCGCGCTCCTCTGTATACACCAACATGGCTTTGCGCGTGTTGAGCATCATAGTAGTTTTTATAGTGATACTGAGACGCACAAAAAGCGCCTTCAAGCTCTCATGGGTGATACTGATACTGACCTTTCCGGTGTTCGGCGGTCTGTTTTATCTGTTATCCAATTTCCAATCGTCTACATTTATATACCGCAAGCGGCTCAAGGATATCGAAGCGACCCTTATGCATCCCTCGCTCGAAGGACGCGGGTGCTATGATGAAGCCGCAGCCGCACTTCCGGGGCATATAACGCAGATACGCTATCTTGAAAAGTTCGCCGGCTTTCCGATATGGAACAAAACGGGCACCGAATTTCTCACCCCCGGTGAAAAATATCACGAAAGACTGCTCGATGAGCTTAAAAAAGCCGAGAAGTACATCTTTATGGAATATTTCATCGTGGAAGAAGGCAAGATGTGGGATCCGATACTCGATGTGCTGAAGCAGAAGGTAGCTGAGGGCGTTGAGGTACGCATGATGTACGACGACATAGGGTGCTTCTTCCTTTTGCCGCAGAACTACCGTGAGCAGTTGGAAGCGGAGGGCATAAAATGCCGCGTGTTCAATCCCTTCACTCCATTTCTCACCGTGCTTCAAAACAACCGCGACCACCGCAAGATATGCGTCATAGACGGCAAGGTCGCATTCACCGGAGGAGTAAACCTTGCCGATGAATATATAAACGCGCGTCAGCGCTTCGGTCACTGGAAGGATTCCGGCATAGTGCTTGACGGCGACGCGGCATGGAGCTTTACCGTTATGTTCCTGCAGATGTGGCGGCTTGCCGCCATACGCGATGAAGCGCCCGAGGACTGGCAGAAATACCTCCCTGCCGAGGATCCGTTTGAACGCCGCCCACGCTGCGGTTATGTTCAGCCGTATGCCGACAGCCCGATGGATTTTGATAATGTGGGAGAGCATGTGTATCTCCAGATGATCGGCAATGCAAAGAAATATCTTTACATCAATACGCCGTATCTTATAATCGATGACAGCATGGTCTCGGCGCTCACACTTGCCGCAAAAAGCGGCGTGGATGTGCGCATAATCACGCCGCACCGCTGGGACAAACGCTTTGTCCACATGACAACGCGCTCGTACTACCGCGATCTGATCCGCTCCGGTGTGCGTGTATATGAATATTCAAACGGATTCCTGCACTCAAAGACCTTTGTGGCGGACGATGAATCTGCGACCGTAGGGACAACGAACCTCGACTTCCGCAGTCTTTACCTGCATTTTGAATGCGGCGTATGGATGAGCGGCACTCCCGCCGTTGCGGAGATCAAAGAGGATTTTTTGCGGACGCTTGAGCAGAGCGAGGAGATGACCGAGGAAAATTGCCGCGGGAACATCCTCGAACGCCTCGTGCAGCCAATCCTGCGTATATTCGCACCGCTCATGTGAGTATCGCAGACCGTAATACAAACACAGTATTCCCGCGCAACTTTTACAGCTGCGCGGAAATATTGTTTGTTTTTATGACTGTAAATAAAGAAAACACTTAAATTACCCGCAAAGCTCGCGGCGTAAAAATTCGGCTATCTTTTTTTCCTCCCGCGACACCTTTACCTGTGTAAGTCCAAGCTCCTCGGCGGTGCGCTGCTGGGTCATGTTTCTGAAATACCTGAACATGACTATCTGCCTCCAGAGCGGCGGAAGTCTGCCTATCGCCTGTGAAATGGCAATGCGGTCACGCACGCTCTCAAGCTCGGCAAGTCCGTCCGAATCGCTTATGCGGTCGCCAATCTCCAGCCCGGAATCATCATCCCCGACAACCCACGAAAGCGAGGCGGGAGCCTGTATCGCCTCGATAGCGGCGGCAGCCTCCTCCGGCGTGACTCCTACCGCCTCTGCAAGCTCGGAGATCTGCGGCTCGCGTCCTTCCTCGCTTATGATCCGCGAGCGCGCCCCAAGCAGTTCGGCGCCCAGCTTTTTGGTCGCCCTGCCTACCTTTATAAGTCCGCTGTCGCGCAGGTGCCGCCGTATCTCTCCTACGATCAGCGGCACGGCATAGGTCGAAAAAGCAGTTCCGCGTTCAAGATCGAACGAACGTATCGCCTTGAGCATACCGATGGTCCCTATCTGGACAAGATCGTCATACTCGCATCCGCGTCCCAAAAAACGGCGTGCTATGCTTTTTACAAGCCCGAGATTTTCACTTATCAGTCTCCCCGCCGCCGCGTCCGCAGCCTCCGCGTCACTTCCCTGTGCCTCGGATATAAGCAGTCTTACCTCGCTTCGGTCCTGTGTACATACCATCTTCTCCCCCGTAAAAACGTAAAAATATGTACTACGAGCGTGTAAACTTCTGCTTCGGAGCGAGCTTTTTTATAAGAGTCACCGTGGTTCCGGTGCCTACGGACGACTTTACCGTGACCTTATCGAAAAAGCTCTCCATGACCGTAAAGCCCATTCCGCTGCGTTCCCCGCCCTTGTCGGTGGTAAAAAGCGGCTCGCGAGCCGCCTCTACATCGGAAATGCCGACTCCGCTGTCGCGCACCTCTATCTTTACCGAACGGTCGGCAAACAGCCGCACGCGCACGTTTATCTTTCCGATACAATCGGGATAAGCATGCACCGTGCAGTTTGTTACAGCCTCCGACAGTCCGCATTTGACGTCCGATATTTCAAGCGCCGTCGGATCAAGCTGGGCTATGAACGCCCCGACCGCAGCGCGCGAAAATCCCTCGTTGACCGAGAGCGACGGCACCGTGAATTTCATTTCATTGACCGTCTCCGCAGAGGGCGGACGTCCCGCCCTTTTCCCCATGCCGTCCTTTTTTTCGGGAATATTTTTGTTTTTCATTTTTCTGCTCCTTTCTACGTCATTCATCGCCGCGGACGCGCGGTCGATATTTCTGTTTTCACACGGCGATCAAAACCGGTGAGCTTCAGCATCCTGTCAACGCACGGCGCAGGATCGCGCACCGTGACGTCGCCGCCCAGTTCCCGCATAAGTTCGTACCTGCCCATTATAAGTCCCAGCCCCGAGCTGTCCATAAACTCCACGCCCGACATATCAAGGTAAAGATGCTTCGGACGGTACTCCCATATCAGCGCATCAATACCGTCGCGCAGCGGCGCGGCGCCGTGGTGATCTATCTCGCCGCCGACCGAGACAGTGAGGCGGTCGCCCTCGGCAGAAAAGTCAAAACCGCAGTTATTGCGAATCATTTTCACGTCTCCTTTTTTATTTATTCCGAACTTTAATTTGTTTTTTCATCAATGATTTTATCACCGCAGCCGCAAAAAAAATGTCGCATCGCGCGATGCGCGATGCGAATTTTTCGATTATTTTCGGATCCGTTATACCTCAAACAGCTTGACCGACTTTACGGCGCTGCCGCCGGAATACTCCGATACCTCGCCGAGTGCAAAAAAGCTGCCGTCTGCGCGGCAGACACGCACACGCGCGCCGTCTGGAAACGAGGTTCCGATCTTACGTTGATATATCTCACAGCCGGAGCGGAAAAGGCGCTCAAAAAAATCCGGAAGTATTACGGCGGGAAGGTCAAGGAAAAGACTTTCCACCGGGAGGAGCGCCGCCGTCCGCTCATCGTGGCTCATCGCTTCGATCTCCTCAAGTGTCGATGCATCATCAAGCGTATAACCTCCGACCGACAGCCGCCGCAACCCGGCCATAGCGCCGCCGCACCCGAGTGCGGCTCCGATATCGGCGCACAGTGTGCGGATATATGTGCCGGACGAGCAGCTTACGTTGAGGATATGATCGCATGGCGTT
>CATYWI010000077.1 GCA_958414155.1 uncultured Anaerotruncus sp.
GGGACTTCTTTTCGGCGCGCCGGCAGGAATAATCGCCGGCGTTATAGGCGGCGTCGAACGGTGGTTCGCGGTTCTTTGGGGGGCAGGCGGATATACACGTCTCGCATGCAGCATTTCAACAGTGCTTGCGGGCGTTTTCGCGGCTGTCCTGCGGAAATTCATGTTTGATAACAAAAAGCCGAAATGGTATTACTGTCTTGCGACGGCAACCATTACGGAGGTCATCCATATGCTGATGATATTCCTTACGAACATGACCGACGCAAGAACCGCTTTTTCATTCGTGCGGGCATGCTCGCTCCCAATGATAGCGGTCAACAGTCTTGCCGTGATGCTTGCCGGAATTCTGCTTTCGGTGCTTTCCGGAGCAGACCGCAAGAGCGCAAGACACGACCTGAAAAACATTTCGCAATCGTTTCAGCGTTTTCTTCTGATATGCGTTACGGCGGGCTTTTTAATGACGACGATTTTCACATGGGCTTTGCAGACGGAGCTTGCGAAAAACGAGGCAAACGACCTTGTGAAGCTGAATATTGAGGACGTAAAAGAGGACATTCTGGAGGCTTCAAACCATAATCTTCTTGAACTGACCTTGAAAATCGCCGCGCGGATAAATGCGGCGGACAAGATTGATTACGAACTGCTTTGCACGCTCGGAAAAGAATTCGATGTAGCCGAAATAAATATTATCAATCCGAGCGGAATCATAGTTGAAACCACGTATGACAGGTTTCTCTATTACGATATGCGCGGCGGACGTCAGTCGGCGGAGTTTCTCGTCCTGCTTGACGGAAGCACAAAGGAATACGTTCAGAACTATCAGCCGACATCATCAAATCCGTCAATTTCCCGCAAATACGCGGGCGTCGTGCTCGACGGCGGAGGATTTGTTCAAGTGGCTTACGACGCGGAACGCTTTCAGAAGGATATTGACGACGTTGTCATCGGCGCCACGCGCAACCGCCACATAGGAGAAAACGGCAGCATAATCATCGCCGGCGAGGATTGGAACATCGTCAGCGACAGGCACGGAAACGAAGGGAAAAACCTTGATGTTTCCGGAATTTATATCGACCGCGCCACCATGTCCGAGAACGAATATTTTGACGCCGTTGTCTACGGCGAAAAATCGTTCTGCCGTTATATCGTTTCCGAAGGCTACTATATAGTTGCCGCAATGCCTTATACGGAGGCGCTTTTCTCCCGCGACGTATCGGTTTATGTCACGGTGTTTATGGAGTTCGTTGTTTTCGGAATGCTGTTCATTGTCGTTTATTTCCTCATAAAGAAGCTCATTGTCGACAATATGGTAAAGATAAACAGGTCTCTTGCAAAGATAACAAGCGGCAATCTGGACACCGTCGTTGACGTGAGAACGAATGAAGAATTCGCTTCTCTTTCCGACGATATAAACTCAACCGTACTGACGCTAAAGCGCTATATTGCGGAGGCGGCTGCGCGGATTGATAAAGAACTGGAATTTGCCAAAGCCATTCAGCATTCCGCAATACCTATGGTTTTCCCGCCCTATCCCGCTCACGGCGAATTTGATATATACGCAACAATGGACACCGCCAAGGAGGTGGGCGGCGACTTTTACGATTTCTATTTTGTCGGCGAAAACAAGCTCGGATTTCTCATAGCCGACGTCTCCGGCAAAGGAATTCCCGCCGCAATGTTTATGATGACGGCAAAAACCCTGATAAAAGGCTATGCCGAATCCGGCAAGTCCGTTGACGAAGTATTTACAATCGCAAATGCGAAGCTGTGCGAATCCAACGAAGCCGGAATGTTTGTCACTGCGTGGATGGGCATACTCGATATAACAACCGGTCTGCTTGAATTTGCAAACGCGGGACACAACCCTCCCCTTGTAAGACATGCGGACGGACGCTTTGAATTTCTGAAATCAAAGTCGGGCTTCATTCTTGCCGGAATGGAGGGAATGAAATATCGCAGAAACGAGCTTGTCCTTTCTCCCGGCGACGAGATATATCTCTATACCGACGGAGTCACCGAGGCGACAAACGCGGAAAACGCACTTTACGGCGAAGAAAGACTTGCAAATCTGCTCAATACCATGCACGGGCTCTCCGGAGAAGCGCTCTGTCGCGCTGTCAAGGCGGATATAGACGCTTTTGCGGGCGATGCCCCGCAGTCCGACGATATCACAATGCTGTATCTGAAATATAACGGAGGTTCCGGAAAATGAAGGAGCTGACAATCCCCGCAACAGTTGAAAACATAGAAAAGGTGACCGAATTCGTAAACAGTCAGCTTGATGAAATCAACTGCCCGATAAAGGCGAAGATGCAGATTGATATAGCAATTGACGAGCTTTTCGGCAATATCGCGCATTATGCATACAAGCCCGAAACGGGTCCCGCCACGGTGCGCGTTGAGGTGACCGAGACGCCGATATCCGTCATTGTGACGTTTATTGACCACGGCATTCCCTACGACCCTCTGAAAAAGGATGACCCCGACGTCACCCTGTCCGCAGAGGAGCGCGCGATCGGCGGGCTCGGAATTTTCATGGTCAAGAAAACGATGGACGAAATAACATACGAGTATAAGGACGGTCAGAATATTCTCAGCATCCGCAAGGATCTTTGAAACCGTTTAGATTCAATTGAAATTTTATTAACGAGGTGAAGCTATGGGCAATCCGGTATTCCGCCAGAAAAGCATTGAAAAAATCTCCTCTCCGGAGCAGATGAACGATTACATACGGGTGTCAAATCCAAGCGTATGGATGATTCTTGCAGCCGTTATCGTGCTGCTTGCGGGAGTATTCGTATGGGGCTTGTTCGGTCGTCTGGACAGCGCCTTTCAGACGGGCGGCGTCTGCAAGGACGGCTCTCTGACCGTTTATGTAAGCGAAGAAAACTTTGCAAAAATAAGCGAAAAGGCTGTAATTTCGGTCGACGGAGCGGAGCTTGCGCTTTCGGACATACCGTCCTCCCCCGTCCGCCTCGACGACAATGCCGACCCGTATCTGCTTCATCTCACAGGCGCTTCGGCAGGCGATTGGGTATATGTTCTCAAAGTCGACGCTGCCGGCATGAAGGACGGAATTATCTCAGTTTCGGTCATTACCGAACGCGTCAGACCTCTGGACTTTGTGCTTAACTGAGGTGATGAAATGAAGTCAACCAAAAAAATCAAAGCGCCCGTAACAAAGGGCGCGGCAAAGGTGCCGGTTGTAATGCAGATGGAGGCGCTCGAATGCGGCGCCGCAAGCCTTGCAATGATCCTTGCCTACTATGAAAAATGGATCCCGCTCGAACAGGTGCGTCTTGACTGCGGCGTTTCGCGCGACGGCTCGAACGCAAGAAACATTCTTCGTGCCGCAAGAAGCTACGGCCTTTCGGCAAAGGGCTATCGCTATGAGCCGCAAACCGTGAAAAAAGAGGGCAAATTCCCGTGCATTATACATTGGAACTTCAATCACTTTGTCGTTCTTGACGGCTTCAGGGGCAACAAGGCGGTGCTGAACGACCCCGCAAAGGGCACGTATACCGTCCCGATGAGCGTTTTTGACGATTCGTTTACGGGCGTCTGCCTGTTTTTTGAGCCGGACGAGGGCTTTGTGCCGGAGGGCAAGCCGCAGTCAATGCTGAAATATGCGCAAAAACGGCTTGTCGGAGCAAGCGCCGCAATCGTATTCGTCATTTTAACCTCCGTCATCACTTCTCTTCTCGGCATAATAACTCCGGCATTTTCCCGGATTTTCCTTGACAGACTGCTGACGAAAGAAAATCCGGAATGGCTCACGCCGTTTACGATAGCGCTTGCGGGGATAAGCATAATACAGCTTGTCGTCGCGTGGATACAGGCGGTCTATTCCCTCCGTATAAACGGAAAGCTCGCCATGGTGGGCAGCACAACCTTCATGTGGAAAATCCTGCGCATGCCCATGGACTTTTTCTCTCAGCGCATGGCAGGCGATATCCAGGGCAGACAGGCGTCAAACGCAATGATAGCGAATCAGCTTGTCGATACTTTTGCGCCGCTCGCGCTGAACGCCGTTATGATGGTGTTTTACCTTGCGGTAATGCTGAGATACAGCGTCATTCTTACGCTGATAGGGATTTTTTCGGTGATTGCAAATCTTGCTCTTTCAGGCATTATTTCAAGAAAACGCATAAATATCACCCGCGTGCAGATGCGCGACGCCGGCAAGCTGGCGGGAACCACGGTCGCCGGCATAGAAATGATTGAAACAATAAAGGCAAGCGGCGCCGAAAACGGCTTTTTTGAAAAATGGTCGGGTTATCAGGCAAGCGTGAATACAAATCAGGTGCGTTTTCAGCGCACAAATCAGCTTCTCGGACTTTTGCCGGCGCTTATAAGTTCGCTTTGCGGAACAGCAGTGCTTATGACGGGCGTTTTCCTTGCGATGAAGGGCGAGTTTACCGTCGGTATGATTATGGCGTTTCAGGGATTTCTTTCGTCGTTCATTTCTCCCGCGATGTCGCTGATTTCCGCAGGACAGTCGCTTCAGGAAATGCGCACCGATATGGAACGGATTGAGGATGTTATGAAATATCCCTCCGATGTGACCTTTGAGGAAAGCGATGACGAAAACGTCGAATACGACAAGCTTTCCGGAAAAATTGAAATTAAAAATATAACCTTCGGATATTCCCGCCTTGCAGAGCCTCTGATAAAGGATTTCAGCATGACGCTGGCATCGGGAAGCCGCGTCGCTTTTGTCGGACCGTCCGGCTGCGGAAAGTCCACAATATCAAAGCTCATATCCGGACTTTATAAGCCATGGAGCGGCGAAATACTTTTTGATGGCAAGCCGGCGTCGAAGATAGACCGCAGCGTGTTCACGGGCTCTCTTGCCGTAGTGGATCAGGACATTATCCTCTTTGAAGATACTATCGCAAACAATATAAAAATGTGGGATAACTCCATTGAGGATTTTGAAATGATCATGGCTGCGCGCGACGCACAGCTCCACGAGGACATTATGCAGCGCGAAGGCGGCTATCAGTACAGGCTGACCGAGGGCGGAAAGAATTTTTCCGGCGGACAGAGACAGCGAATGGAGATCGCGCGCGTGCTTGCGCAGGATCCGACGATCATCATTCTTGACGAGGCGACAAGCGCGCTTGACGCCAAAACCGAATACGATGTGGTGAAGTCCATAAAAGACAGGGGCATAACCTGCATCGTTGTGGCGCACAGACTTTCGACAATACGCGACTGCGATGAAATCATCGTAATGGATCAGGGAAAAGTTATCGAGCGCGGCACGCACGACGAGCTGATGAAAAACGGCGGAGCATACACGCAGCTCGTATCAAACGAGTAAGGGGAGGGCGGAGCAATATGGGTTGGTTTGACGAACAGATAAGAGAACGCAAGCATAACGACGACGAAGCATTTGCCGAAGCGTTTGCGAATATGGCATCCGCCGTCACGGGCAGAAAAATCGAAGCCTCCCTGAACAATGACCGCGCCGTCACAAAGGACGCCATTGACGAAATTCTGCGGTATTATCATGTGAAAAGCCGCGAGGTGCCGGACGAAATCGGCGACGTAAACGAACAGCTTGAATATCTCATGCGCCCTTTCGGCATTATGCGCCGCACGGTAACGCTTGAGGAAGGCTGGTATCGCGACGCCGTCGGCGCAATGCTCGGCGTCCTGCGCGAAAGCGGAAGGGTTGTCGCGCTGATTCCCACAGGCATTTCCGGATACAGTTATTTTGATTATGATACGGGCAAACGGAAAAAAATAAATCATAAAAATCAGCAGCTGTTTGAAACGGAAGCGATTGCGTTTTACAAGCCCTTTCCGCTGAAAAAAATCAGCCTGCCTTCGCTTGCCTCATATATCGTGCTGACGCTTTCCGCCTCCGATTTTGTGATGATTGCTCTGGCAACGCTTGCTCTGTCGCTCATCGGCATGTTTTCTCCGATGATAAACAAACTTCTGTTTGATAGGGTGCTTACGTCGGGAAGCGTGCGACTGCTCATCGCAATTACGGTCTTTTCCGTATGCGTTTCGATAAGCACTCTCCTCATTTCAGCCGTGAAAAACATGATCACGGCGCGGATTGAAACAAAGCTGAACATATCGGTCGACGCGGCAACAATGATGCGTATAATGTCGCTCCCTGCCGATTTCTTCAAGCAGTACAGCGCGGGCGAGCTTTCAAACCGTGCGTCTCAGGTCGGTGTGCTTTGCAAAATGCTTGCGTCAACCGTTCTTTCCGCGGGACTGACCTCCGTTTTCTCACTCATATACATATCGCAGATCTTTGCCTATGCGCCGACGCTCGTCGCACCGGCGCTG
>CATYWI010000078.1 GCA_958414155.1 uncultured Anaerotruncus sp.
TGACATCATAAAGGTTTACGAGTTCCCGTGGCGCGACGCGATGGATCTTACCGCGTTTTCGGGAGCCGAGCGGATATCAGACTATTCCGGCGGACTTTACGAGCGGTACGGCGTATCTACATGCGAGCCGAATCGTGAAAAGCAGGAGGCTCCACAGCGGCATAAAGAGGAAAAGCAGCCGACACTTCGCATAACCTACCCGCGCGACAGACGAAAGGACGACGGCAATGATAAAAGCGCAACGCCTGCGGCGGCGAAGGACGCCTCGGCGGGGCTTGAGGGAAAGCTGCGCGAGGTGTATGAGGCGATGTCGCCGGGCGAGAAGGTCTCGATCGACAGGCTCATGCGTTCCGGTTTTACCATGGGCGAGCTGATGTCCGCGCTGACACAGCTTGAGATACGCGGACTCGTGACGTCGGTCCCCGGTGGTCTTTACCTCAGAAAATAAGATATAAAACGGAAAACAAGCGGCGTCGTAAGACGCCGGGATGATAAACTGAAAACGGTAAAACGTTTGATCAAAACAAGAAAGGTTATATATCCTGATGGCAAATCTTGTTATAATAGAGTCGCCGTTCAAGGCAACGGCGATAAAGAGCTATCTCGGCTCGGGCTATAAGGTAGTGGCATCCAACGGTCATATACGCGACCTGCCCAAAAGCACCTTCGGCATCGATATCGAGAACAACTTTGAGCCGCACTATATCAATATCCGCGGCAGAGCAGACATAATAAACGAGATCAAAAAGGACGCAAAAGCCGCGAACAAGGTCTATTTTGCGACCGACCCCGATCGCGAGGGCGAAGCGATATCATGGCATCTTGCCACGGCGCTCGGCATACCGGTCGAGAACACACTGCGTGTGACATTCAACTCAATCACCAAGAACGCCGTCAAGGAAGGAATAAAAAATCCGCGTTCCATCGATATGAATATAGTGAACGCGCAGCAGTCGCGCCGTCTGCTTGACCGCATAGTGGGCTATAAGCTCAGTCCGCTGCTCTGGAAAAAGGTTCAGCACGGGCTGTCGGCAGGACGCGTGCAGTCTGTGGCAACGAGAATAATCGTTGAGCGCGAGGAGGAGATACGCGCCTTTGTGCCGGTCGAATACTGGACTGTCGGCGCTACCGTTTCTGACGGTAAGGTCAGCTTCCCGGTGAAATTCTGGGGAAATGCCGAGGGCAAGGTCGAGCTTCACTGCGAGGAGGATGCCATGCGCGTTACCGACGCGGTGGAGGGCGCGCCCTTTACCGTAAAAAGCGTAAAGCGCGGAACGAAGGTCAAAACTCCCGCGCCGCCCTTTATCACATCCACGCTCCAGCAGGAGGCGTCGCGCAAGCTCGGCTTCCAGGCATCGCGCACGATGAAAACGGCGCAGGAGCTTTACGAGGGAATAAACCTTGGCGCGGAGCTGGGCGGCACTCAGGGTCTTATCACCTACATGAGAACCGACTCGCAGCGAGTTGCGGAGGAAGCGCAGACTGCGGCAAGAGCGCTTATCGTCGATAAGTACGGCAGCGAATACTGCCCCGCATCTCCGCGCAACTACAAGACCAACAAATCGGCGCAGGATGCGCACGAAGCTATACGTCCCGCAAGGGTCGAGCTTCTGCCGTCCGATGTACGCGGACATCTGACGCCCGACCAGTATAAGCTCTACAAGCTCATATGGGAAAGATTCGTATCGAGCCAGATGGAATCCGCAAGGCTCGACACGCTTTCGGTCGATCTTGAAAACAACGGCTGGATATTCCGCACCGGCGGCTACACGGTCGCCTTCCCGGGCTATATGGCTGTGTACGAGGAATCCACCGACGACAGCAAAAAGGGTGATGACGACGATAAGGACCCGCGTATCCCCGCGCTGAAGGAAGGACAGACGCTGAATACCGGTGAGGTGACGGCGCAGAAGCACTTTACCGAGGCGCCGCCGAGATACAACGATGCAACACTTGTAAAATTCCTTGAGGAAAAGGGAATAGGCAGACCGAGTACGTTTGCCACAATTATTTCAACGATAATATCGCGCGGATACGTGAACCGCGAGGGCAAGGCGCTCGTGCCGACACAGCTCGGTGAGATCACAACGGCGCTTATGAAGGAGAGCTTTGCGGATATAGTGGATTACAGGTTCACGGCGAATATCGAAAACGAGCTTGACGCAGTTGAGCGCGGCGATACGACGATGCAGGAGGTCCTGTCATCCTTCTGGAGCGGATTCTCGCGCGAGCTTGAGGCGGCTGAGACAAAGCTGAAAAATGAAAAGCTGGTCGTTGAGCCTGAGCTCACCGACATAAAATGCGAAAAGTGCGGCGCTACGATGGTGGTGCGCAACGGCAAGTTCGGCAAGTTTGCGGCATGCCCGAATTATCCGAACTGCAAAAACACCAAGCCGCTCAATCCCGACGGCACTCTGAAGACCGAGCAGGCGGCAAAGCCGGAGCCTGTCCCCGGCATGAAGTGCGAACTTTGCGGCGGACCGATGGTCCTTCGCCGCGGCAGATACGGCAGCTTCTACGCATGTGCGAATTACCCCACGTGCAAGTTCAATAAAAAGATAGAACACGAGCTTGAGGGTGTCAAATGCCCCAAGTGCGGCGGACGGGTGCTTATAAAATACGGCAGAAACAAAACGGTGTTTTACAGCTGCGAGAACTATCCCAAGTGCGATTTTTCAACATGGGATGTCCCCCTGCCCGAAAAATGCCCGGAGTGCGGCGGAATGCTCTTCCGCAAGAAGGGCAGAAGCGGCGGGATCGTCTGCCATACCGAGGGGTGCGGATACCGCAGGGAGGCTGATGCCGAAAACGGAGCCGCCGACAGCAAGGAGAAGCCGAAGACCGCACGCAAGCCGCGCGTGACGAAGACTCCCAAGTCCCCGGTAAGAGGCGGCGGAAAGGGCGCGGACGATACGCCCGAGCTTCCCGAGGGCTTTGAGGACGACCGTCCGCCTATCCCCGGCGATGACGATGCGCCGTTCTGAGGCGCCATACAGAGGTTTTAAAATGGATCACATAAATGTATACGGAGCAGGTCTTGCAGGCTGTGAGGCGGCATGGCAGGCGTCACGGCGCGGAATAAAGGTAAAGCTCTATGAGATGAAGCCTGAAAAATACACGCCCGCGCATCATTCCGAAAAATTTTCCGAGCTTGTATGCTCGAACTCCCTTCGCTCCGACAGCACGTCGAATGCCGTCGGACTGCTGAAGGAGGAGATGCGGCGCATGTCCTCGCTCATAATGGAGGCGGCAGATGCGTGCCGCGTTCCCGCAGGTTCCGCGCTTGCGGTTGACAGGGACGCCTTTTCGTCATATATCACCGACAAAATACTTGCCGACCCCATGATAGAATATATTCCCGCCGAGGTCGCATCCGTCCCGGAGGGCGAGATCACCGTCATAGCCACCGGACCGCTGACGTCAAAGCCCATGGCTGACTATATAGCAGGCGAGCTTGGATGCTCCGGACTGCACTTCTTCGATGCGGCGGCGCCGATAGTTGACGGCGACAGTGTTAATCTTGATATTGCGTTTTTTGCCTCACGCTACGGCAAGGGCGACGCCGATTATCTGAACTGCCCCATGACGCGCGAGCAGTACGATGCGTTTTACGATGCGCTCGTGAGCGCGCGGGAAGCGGAGCTTCACGATTTTGACCGTGAGGAGCAGGGCGACCTTACCGTTTTTGAAGGCTGTATGCCCGTTGAGGTCATGGCGCGGCGCGGCAGGGATACGCTCCGCTTCGGACCCATGAAGCCGGTCGGGCTTTCCGATCCGCGTCACCCCGAGGTGCGCGACTGGTATGCGGTCGTTCAGCTGCGCAAGGAGAACCGCGAGGGAACGATGTTCAATCTCGTGGGCTTTCAGACTCATCTGGCATTCCCGGAGCAAAAACGCGTATTTTCAATGATACCCGGGCTTGAGAATGCCGAATTCCTGCGCTATGGTGTCATGCACCGCAACACATATCTTGATTCTCCCGGCAGGATCGATGAAAATTACGGTCTTATATCTCATCCCGGCGTTTATTTTGCGGGGCAGATGACCGGCGTTGAGGGGTATGTGGAATCCGCGGCGTCCGGGCTTGTTGCCGGCATTGCCGCCGCCCGACGCGCACGGGGCATGGACAGGATCATACTTCCGCGCGAGACGATGACGGGAGCCATGGCTTCATATGTCGCACACGGCGGAGAGGGTGGCTCGTTCGTCCCGATGAACGCAAATTTCGGTATAATCGCACCGCTCTCGGAGCGTGTGCGCGGTGGAAAGAAGGCGCGCGGCGAGGCATATGCCGCACGCGCTCTTGAGGTGCTTGACGGAATTTCCGCCGAGTTTGCCAAATGAAAATAAAACTAAAACGGATACTGTAATATGATAATTATAGTTGATTGCATGGGCGGCGACAATGCGCCGCGCGAGGTCGTTCGCGGCGCATATCTTGCGTCGCTTGAATATAACGCGAGCTTTGTGCTGGTAGGCGAAAGGACGGCTATCGAACAGGTCGCCGCCGAGGACGGCATAGATCTGCGCAGGTTCGATATCGTTAACGCCGCGTCTGTCATTGAGATGACCGACGATCCGGTGTCTGTCGTGCGGTCGAAAAGCGATTCGTCCATGAGCACGGCGCTGCGTCTGCTTGCCGAGGGCAGGGGAGACGCGGTGGTGTCCACCGGCAACACGGGCGCGCTTTTTACCGGCGCTACGCTCATCGTACGTAAGATCAAGGGCGTGCGCCGCGCCGCCATTGCCAGCATACTGCCGATGACGCCTCCGGTGCTGCTGATTGATTCCGGTGCAAACGTCGTCGTGACCGATGAGTATATCGAGCAGTTCGCAGTCATGGGGAGCATTTATATGCACAAGGTGTACGGTCTTGCCGCGCCGCGTGTGGGGCTTCTCAATAACGGTGCGGAGGAATGCAAGGGGACCGACCTGCAGCTCAGAAGCTACCGCAGGCTATCGGAGCTTCCGAGCATAAATTTTGTCGGCAATGTCGAGGCTGACAAACTGCCAAAAAACGCATGCGATGTGCTCGTTACCGACGGATTTACCGGCAATGTGCTTCTGAAATGTGTCGAGGGTATGGGAAAGCTCATGCTCACGACAATGAAGGAAATATTTTATTCCGACGCGCGCGCCAAACTTTCCGGAATGCTGATAAAGGGCAAGGTTGCGGACGTCAAAAAGCGGTTCGATGCATCCGAACACGGCGGCGCGCCGCTGCTTGGTATCTCAAAGCCTGTTATAAAGGCGCACGGATCGTCAAATGCAAATGCCGTAAAAAATGCGATAAGACAGGCGATAAACTATTCAAACACGGGAGCTATCGTCAGCATCGCGCGTGAAATAAAGAGCTTCGGCGGCGCCGAAGCCGGTTCGGGAGCCGCGGATGCCGCGGCAACGGAAGGGAGTCATGAAAATGCAGTCGGTAAACAATGATACGGTATTTCCGGGTGTCGAGCTGCTTCCCGCAGATGTCGAAAAGCTCGAGGAGCGCATAGGTCATCATTTTTCCGACCGCAGACTTCTGCTTGAAGCGCTAACGCATTCTTCGTTTTCAAACGAACACCGCGCGGAGCGCCTGCCGTGCAATGAGCGTCTGGAGTTTCTCGGCGACTCGGTGCTGTCGGTGATAACGAGCGAGCATATTTTTGTCCGGTTCCCGGACAACCCCGAGGGCGAGCTTACGCGTATGCGCGCCGAGCTTGTCTGCGAAAAGGCGCTGGCGGTCTATGCCTCCGAGATAAACCTCGGACATTATCTGCTTCTCGGCAACGGCGAGGAGCGCGGCGGCGGACGCGAACGCAAATCGATAGTTGCCGATGCGTTTGAAGCCCTGATAGCAGCCGTGTATCTTGACGCGGGGGATGCCGACGGAGAGCGCGATGGCAGAACTGCGGTCAGAAAGTACCTACTCCCGCTCATCGACGACATGATGAGCGAGATACTGCGTCAGTGGCACGGAGCGGACTACAAGACCCTTCTCCAGCAGCTGATCCAGCGCTCGGAGGGCGAGATACTTGAGTATGTGACCGTTGAGGCGACCGGTCCCGATCACAACAAGACCTTCCGCGTCGAGGCGCGGCTGAATTCAAACATAATAGGCGCCGGCAGTGCGCACAGTAAGCGCGCGGCGGAGCAGGAAGCGGCGCATCAGGCTCTCAAACTTTTCGGAGAGCTGTGAGATCCGGCGGGGCGCCGCATATTGCGGAGTCCCGCCGATGCTTTTTTGAGGTGACATATCATGAACGATCATTCCGGACATGAAAACAAACACGAATACTATACGTTTCCGCCCGGGGAGATAGGC
>CATYWI010000079.1 GCA_958414155.1 uncultured Anaerotruncus sp.
TGTCGCATACAAAATCAATTTCCTTATCGCCTGTTCTGCCGACAGTCACTTCATACACCCCCATGCCGTTATAAAGGCGTGGAGCAACTTATATTAGGATGAAAAAGCAAGCGGCGTACCGGCGATATTTTTCTCAATTATCGCCTCGAAATGCAACAAAAAATGAAACAACCATCGGCATATCCGTTGGCCGGTCATGCCGATGGTTGTGCGTTTCATCAGAGCTTTCACTCGATTTTTTGGGCAGTAGTAGTGTGTCATTTTCGCGTCTGCAATCCGATTTTCCATACACCATTTTTACACCATTTCGGCGTGGAGTAGTATGGAATTGCATGAAGTTATATAGTGGCTGTTTGTGCGAAAAACACGCTGAAATCAAGAAATATCGGTATTTATGAAGCGACATTGAGATATAGAATCAGGTGAATCGCCCTCGATTCCGAGTTTCATATTTTTTATGCCTCCATAAATTTTTTGCGCCGTGCGGCGCAAGAAAAAAGTCCTGCTTTTTATTTCCGATGATAATTACATAACATCCGGCGTGATTTTGCAAGTGATTTCGGCGCTAAAACCTCAAAAGAACAAAAAATTATGAACAAAATCATGAAAAGCTATTTGCAAAGCACCTTTTTTGTGCTATAATAAGATGAGGGTTGATATCATGCATATCAAAAGACCCGCGCACAATGTTTACAAAGTAAATTTTTACAGCAAAAATTCAAACAATCGTCACACAACGCACTTACAGCGTCTGTATAATCATATACTGAAGAGGTTCATAACCGCAAAGAGTATACCGCGAGCGGCGCGCACAGCCGTGATGTAACCAAAGACAACAAAACGAAGGATAAAAAAACACGAGGGGGTCACAAAATGAATTACACCAAAATTCTCGTCGTTGATGACGACAGCAACATCAGAGACTTGCTCAAGCAGGGCCTCGAAAATGAAGGATACGAAGTCAGAACAGCCGCCGACGGCTACGAAGCCATTGATTCTTTCAAAAAATATGAACCGGATATAATGCTTCTTGACATTATGCTTCCCGGAAAGAGCGGCAGAGATGTCTGCTCCGAAATACGCAAATTCTCCACCAAGCCCATTATAATGATTACCGCCAAGGGCGACGTTGTGGACAAGGTCGTGTGCCTTGAGCTTGGCGCCGATGATTTTGTGGTCAAGCCCTTTGATATGAACGAGCTTTATGCCCGCATCAAAGCAGTGCTCCGCCGTTGCAACACGCACGAGGAACCGGGCGACAGCGAGGTCATCAAATTTGAAAACATCGAAATCAGCAAGCAGAAATACGAGCTCAAGCTCAAGGGACGTTCGGTAGACATCCCGCCCAAGGAGCTGGAACTCCTCTACTTCCTTGCCTCCAACTACAACCGCGTCTTTACGCGCGATCAGCTCCTTGACAAGGTATGGGGATTCGACTATCTCGGCGACTCCCGCACAGTTGACGTTCACGTAAAGAGACTGCGCGAAAAGCTGGACGGAGTTTCCGACAAATGGACGCTCAAGACCGTTTGGGGCGTCGGCTACAAATTTGAAGTAGTCGGCAACTGACCGGGCGCCCAGATTCAACGACCGATAGCTTGGGGCATGGAATGATCTCCATGCTTCCATCTGAATACGGGCTGTGGCGCGCAAGTGCGACAGCCCCGTTTTGTAAATCGCATCACCTCCGGGAGGCACCTGATGTTCAAAAGCGTTTTTGCAAAATATATTTTTGCTTTTATGCTGATAATTCTTATTAGCTTTACCCTGCTTACCGCGATCGTGGGAAGTATGGTGAACAGCTATTCCGCGTCAGCCAAGGAAGACACTGTTTCCGCGGCGTCGTCGGCAACCGCCGCATGTATACAGGACAAGGACGTGCTGTCCGAGATCTCGGATCTCACAGCATTCTGCAGTATATATTCAAGAGATATCGGCGCGTTTCTCGATGCAATAGTAAGTTCAAGCACAGAAGAACTTA
Source organism: uncultured Anaerotruncus sp. (assembly GCA_958414155.1). The sequence goes on from CATYWI010000079.1 coordinate 1,982, forward strand.
CAATATTCATTGTAACGAATAACGGAAAAATAATAATCGCCGACAACAAAAGGGCGGGCGAGCTGACCGGCAGATCCGTACCGAAGCAGATAATGGACGAGGTGAACAGCGGCGTTGAACTGAAAAGCCTTGACCGTATAGACGGAATAACCGAAGGCAAGAGCGTGATATGCGCCACGCCAATCTACCTCAACGACGGCTATATATGCGGCACGGTGTTCGCCTGCGCCTATGCATCGTTTGACGGCGGACTCAGCACCGTAACAACGCGCACTATAATCCTTGCCAGCCTTTGGGTGATGCTGGCGGCGCTGATCGCCGTTTACTTCATCACGAACCGTGTAATCGGTCCCCTTAAGGATATGAGCCATGCCGCCAAGAGCTTTGCGGCAGGCGATTTCAGCGTTCGTGTCCCGGTAAGGGGCAACGATGAGGTGGCGGAGCTTGCGCTTGCCTTCAACAACATGGCAAAGTCGCTGGCGGCGCTCGACGATATGCGCAACAACTTTATGTCAAGCGTATCACACGATATGCGCACTCCGATGACGACCATATCCGGCTTTATCGACTGTATCCTCTCCGGCGCTATCCCGCCGGAAAAGCACGAATATTACCTGCATATCATACAGGATGAGGTACAGCGGCTTTCACGCCTTGTCACAACGCTGCTTGACATATCCCGTATCCAGGCGGGCGACCGCAAGTTCGTTATGGCCCCGTTTGATATATGCGAAATGGGCAGACAGGTACTTATATCCTGCGAGCAGCGCATAGACAAAAAGAAGCTCGAAGTGGAATTCGATATCGACGACGACAACATGTATGTCAGCGGAGACCACGATGCGATATACCAGATAATGTACAACATCTGCGACAACGCAATAAAGTTCTCGTTTGAGGGCGGGCTTTTAAGGATCAGCATCAGATATGCCGAAAACAAAAAGGTCCGTGTCAGCGTCTACAACGAGGGCGAGGGCATACCTTTTGAAGATCAGCCATACATTTTTGAACGCTTTTACAAGAGCGACCGCAGCCGCGGCAAAGACAAGACCGGAGTCGGACTCGGCATGTTTATTGCCAAAACCATAATCAAAGCGCACGGCGAGGACATCGTACTGCACAGCGAACCGGGAAAGAACTGTGAATTCGTATTCACTCTTCCGCGCGCGCAGGCACCCGAACGCCACAGCGTTCAGGACGACAGGACGTGGGAACAAAATGCCAGATAATCAGTCAAACGATCGAAAAGAAGAAAAAATATCCGCAGAACAGACGGAGATAACCCCCGCGGCGGAGCCGTGTGAAGCGGAGATCACCGATCCGGCAGAGACTACGGTGGAGGGTCAGGAAGAAACTCCGGATGAAATTCCGGATACGATCCCGGAAGAACACACGGCAGAAGCTACGGAAGTCACGGACGCGGAAAGCGCCGATGAAAGCCACGATACCGAGGTGCCGGAAGTAGCAGAGCCTGCGGCTCCCTGCCCTGATCCGGGTGCTTCCACCGAAAACAAAGATGAAAAACGGAAGTCATCACGGCGCGGCGCGCTCGTGTACGCGGCAATAATGACCGCTGCCTTTCTCGTTTGCTTTGCCCTGCTCATAGCAATAACGGTAACTGCGCCGCCCGCAGAGACCCCGGACTACACACCGGTAGAAACGGTGGTGATTGAAAAAACGGTCTATGTACGTGAGGGCGACAGCACAGGCAAGCTGACCATCGCAGAGATCGCGTCAAAGGTCGGTCCGTCCGTCGTCGGCATCGGAGTAAGAAAAAAGGACGCCGGCGGCGTCGGAACCGGTATCATCAAAACCGAGGACGGCTATATCATAACAAACTACCACGTCATAGAGGACTACACCTCCATTGAGGTATTCATGCCGGACGGAGCCTCGTATCCCGCCGAGTATATCGGCGGTAATGAGCTTTCCGATATTGCGGTAATAAAGATCGACGCCGCGGGGCTTCCCGCCGCCGATTTCGGCAATTCGGACGGCCTTGTGGTAGGCGAGACTGCCGTGGCGATAGGCACACCTGGCGGACTCGAATACGCGGGCACGGTAACGACCGGCATTATTTCCTCCACCAGACGCACCGTGCGCTTTTATGACAACACGACCGGGCTGTTGCAGAAAACGATGACGCTAATCCAGACGAGCACACAGATAAATCCCGGTAACTCGGGCGGTCCGCTTATCGACGGCGACGGCAAGGTCATAGGCATCAACACCTACAAGATCACCGAGGACTGGTTTGAGGGCATCGGCTTTGCCATTCCGATAAACGGAGTGCTGGCGATCTATGACGATATACTCTCCGGCGGCAGCGGAAACGTCGGAAACATTGCAAAAAAAGCCGCAAGGCTCGGTATAACCGGTGCGGCTGTCACAAAAGGCTCGAAATTCACCTATTCCGACGGCACCGCGGAACGTACCGTTGTTGCCGAAACGGACGGTATTGCCGTGGCATCGGCAGACCCGGGGTATGACGCCGCCGCAAAGCTCCGTCCCGGAGATATAATTACGGCGATAAACGGTCATGCCGTCAGGACCATTGACGATGTACGGACGTCGATACTGTCACTTGCCCCCGGAGATAAAATAACTCTCACCGTGTTCCGCAACGGGACCGAAATGACCGTTGACGTAACGCTCGGAGGCTGATAAATTGCTGTCGTAAATACGGCTTTTACGAAAATAGGGCTGTTAAAAAACTCAATTTGAGTTTTTTAACAGCCCCTTGTTTTATTTTCCCTGAGATTCAAGATCGGTGTAGTAAACTATCTCATCCGGGAGCACCAATCCGAGCCTTTTGCGTGCAACGCGCATGATATACTCGCGGTCCATTGGCTCGTCAAGCTCGTATTGAAGCTCCGCCGCGCGGACCTCCGCTTCGGATATTTCAGCCTCCAGCTTGCTCTCGGTATTTCCGAGACGGTTATATTCCATCAACAATGAGAACGATGTGATAAGCAGGCACACAACGACCGCGCACAGCGCGATCTTGACAAAAAAGCCTGCCTTACCGAGCGTTATTCTGCCGTAGAATCTTCTTCTTCCGTTCATTTTCATTGCTTCCTTCTTCTTTATTCATTGCACCGCGCGGAACGCCGAAGGCTCCCGCCATGCCAAAGCCCGCTTCCGCAAGGCTTATGATCCTTACGCGCTCACGCGCGTTATATTTTTTAATACGCCTCTCGCTCCGCGCATGCGCAACCACACGCAGGGCGCGACCTGTCCCGGAACATATTCCCTTTGCGACAAATACTGCCGGGAAGCATATGTAAGCCACTGCCGCGCGTATCACATAGACCACAAAACTGCCGCATGCACGAAACGGCACGCCGAGCGTTTTGCGCCACAAAACAAAGCCGAGCGCTCCTGCTGCAAGTCCGGAAAGACGGAATATCCCGTCATCCGTCGCAAAAAACACGCAAAGCTGCGCCGCAGCCCAGGCAACGGGAAACAGCATATCGACGCACCAGAGAACGACCGATGCGGCAACGCCGCCCACCTTACCTCGTCTGCCCACAGCACCTACAAGAGGCAAGCCCCTGTCGTAATACGCCGGGACTCTGCCCACGCCGAGCGAGCGGTAAAAAACGCCTATAAGATCAAATATCAATCCTGCCGCCACACCAACCGCCGCCGACACCGCAAGCATGAGCGCCTGCGCGAGCGGCGAAATCTGCATGACATCCATGACGCTTCAGCGCCCGAAAAGCCAGCGCTTCTTTCGTCCGCCGCCGATGTTAGGGTCCTCAAAATAAAAGATCCCGCTTATATCGCCGTCAAGAGACAGAAAGCCGCGATCGATATCAAGCGCACCTATATGAAGCCCCGCGCCCTCTATCGTCATCTCGCCGCAGGAAGTCCCCGCGACAACGCTGTTTTCGTCAAAGCTGATGACCTCGCTGACCCCGCAGATTTGCATAGTCTTTCTGCCGCGCACGGTAAACTCGTGCGCCGTCTGCTTTTTTTCGCCTTCCGGCATTTTTTCACTGTTGATGCTGTTATTCATTGCAGTTCCTCCGCATATACTTTTTACCCACAAAAAGCATATGCGGGGGATGTCCGCATTATGTCACTGACTGATTATTTCGTACATATCGGAGGCATCCGCCTTGCCGACATGCTCGCGTACATTGAGCACGCGGAATACAAGCTGACGCTGACCGAAGGAGACCGTCACCGTGTCGCCTTCCTTTACGTCGTACGACGCTTTTGCCACCTTGCCGTTTACAGATATATGTCCCGCATCGCACGCATCGTTTGCGACGGTGCGGCGTTTTATCACGCGGGAAA
>CATYWI010000080.1 GCA_958414155.1 uncultured Anaerotruncus sp.
CGCCCTTTCGGGCAAGGCGGGATGCTACCTCGGTATCCCTTTATTCGGTTGTCAAAGAACCTTGGGGATCATTTACCCCCTCACCCTGTATTCCACACTTTTTTCGCGTTTGGACGAAAAAAACTTAAAAATATTTTTTCAGCTTCTCGAAAATAGCGTGTTTTCGGCTATTGAGAGTCATTCTTGGAATTCTCATCGCCTTTGCAAGCTCGCGCTCTGTCATGGGTTTGTCTTTTAGAAACAGGTCATAAATCAACTGATACTCGCTCTCCGAAAGCGAAAGAAGTGCTTTCCGAAGCGTTTCAAGCTCCATCTTGTGCATGACCTCTGCGACAACATCCACAGATTCATCCGCAATCAGTTCCTCGCCCGAAAGCAGATCGTCAGGATTTCCGTCGCCCTGCATGGCATAAAGAGAAATCTCCGTAAACCCGGCATCCTCGCGGATGTCGTTGAGATACTGCTCCCGGCGTTCACCCTGACGGTAGTCCCTGATGTATTCGGCGGGAATCTCAACGAAGACATCCTCTCCGCCGTCCTCATAGTCATTGGATTTCATGAATCGCTTTGTCTTTCCTTCTGCCGATTTCAGGTAGGCGTATGCCTCCTTGCCGGAAACCCGTGAGAATCTCCGCGCATCTGTGTGCGAGCTGTATTTCCCGTTTTGATCTTCGTAATAGTAAATAGCCATTGTAATCTCCTTGAATTTTTGATTTTTGAATTTGTGGGTGAAAATCAAAAATCGGAGATTACGGGTACTTTGCTATGTAGGTCTGCCAATCGGACAACATAAAAAACGCTCCTTTCAGATTTCTCTGTCGGGAGCGTTCGGGAGTGGTATGTATCTGTTGACAAGCAAAAAAGCCACCGACAGACAGACTGATCCCACAGTTATCCCATGGGATGTTCTATCTATCGGTGGCTTCTACATGCTTGGCTTTTGCCAACTGGCTTTGCACACCAATTTCAAGGCGAGACCTGCTTTCACGACTTAACTTAGCACTGTTTCAGCCAGGCATGATGCGTCGTTCGCCGTATTCAGTTTTCAAATAACACGCCGCCTTGGGGCAACGCACTATGTCAGGCGGACCGTTCCTTTCGGTATGGTAATCAGCAGCAAATCCTGACGACGGTTCTTGTAGCTGCGCACAAACATCGTCAGGCAGCGACCGCATTCGAATTCCGTCAGTTCCTCCCGTTGATATCCAACGCTGAGTGTTCCGCAGTTCGGACAGTACATTTGTTTCGGAATCCAGTAGGAATCATTTCTTTCGTTTTTCACAATATTTCTCCTTGCGCCGGTGGCAACAGATACAAACGTCTGCGTCATTCCGCAAAATTTATCCTTGCCTTCTTTCATAACAAACTTCTGCAATTTCTTTTTCTTTTTTTGTGAATTGACTTGACAGGCTGAGTGTTTCAGTGTATAATATAAGTGCAATAGTGAGTGGTTGTAATGATATTATACACCCGCGCTTGCGGTTTGTCAATAGGTTTGGACGAAATTGCGGGTGTTTTTTGAAAGGAAATTACGATGAATTTTGCACAGCGGCTGAAAAACGCGAGAGAAAACGCACATATTCTGCAAAAAGAGCTTTCGGAGCGTAGCGGGGTAGCTCTCCGCACCATACAGAACTGGGAAACCGGGGTTCGCCGTCCCTCCAATATTGAAAGTGTTACCAAGGTTGCCAAGGTACTCGGGGTATCCACCTCCGAGCTGATCGATTCCGAGGAGGAATTCGTGATTTCGGCAAACGAAAAATACGGTCCCCGCGGAAAAAAAGGCGCGGAAACCGTATTGACCGAGGTGCGCTCCCTGTTTGCCGGCGGTGAGATGAGCGAAGAGGATATGGATACCTTCATGCAGGCGATACAGGATGCATACTGGAAAGTAAAAGCGGAGAATCGGGAAAAGTACACGACGAAGAAAAACAAGCAGCGACATTCGCAATGAGACAGATACGATATAATACAGGGGGACTTTCATGACACGAATAGCCGACGCAGTCCGAACAGCCAACCGTATCATGCGGAAATATGATGAGCGTGACCCGGAGCGGATTGCCCATTACGCCGGTATTATGATCCTGCCGCAGCCGTTTGTAAAGCAGAAGGGTGCATACACGGTCATGATGCGGAAACCGATTATTTTTATCAAGCGAGACCTGCATCCTGCGATGCGCTCCATTGTGCTTGCGCATGAGCTTGGGCATCATTTCCTGCACAGACAAGAGGCGATGCAAAGCGGAGGCTTCCATGAATTCAACCTGTTTGATATGCAAAACAATCAGATGGAATATGAGGCAAATGTGTTTGCCGCACAGTTGAAACTGCCGGATGAAGATGTTTTGGAGTGCGTCTACAACGGCTATGATATTGCCGCAACCGCGCGGGCATTGCATTCGGACATCAACCTTGTGGCTCTGAAAATTGCTGAATTGAACCGGAGGGGCTATCAGCTCCGGGAACAGGAATATCGAAACAAATTCCTGAAATCATAAGGCTAAGATACCGCCCGAACTGATGGAACGGAAGCAGAGTAGCTTCGGGGCGAGTGTGTATAAAATTATGGTATAAACAAAATTGGTTACGAAAAAATATGATTCTTTGCGTTTTAAGATATTTGAACATTTTATAAATTTTCATAAAATCTATTGAAATACGAGCTGAGATATGATATACTAATAACGCTGGGGGAACCGGTTTCGGTTGAGAAGATTAAAATCTGACCCTTTGAACCTGTTGGTTAATGCCATCGTAGGGAAGCATAACAGAGGGATGACTACTCTAAAGGCTTTTGCCCTACAAGGCGAGAGCCTTGTTTTTTTGGTAAATTAAATTATAAAGGAGGCTAATTGATAAAAATAAAGGTTCAATCTGATTTTTACTTCCCTAATTCATCAGCAATAAACTTTAGGAGGGATAGTTTTTGAAAGGAAAATTATTTTCAATTGCCGGAATTTTAGGCATTATAGCAACATTTATTGTTGCTGTAACTACATTCTCATCTAAAGACCTACTATGCGCACCATTTATCACAATCGGCGTGCTATTAAGTATAGTGATAATTGCTTTAGGTGAATTTCTTGATTCGTATCAAAAAAATCAGAACAATGGAGGAACCAAAAAATGAAAAACAGGAAAATAAAAATTATTTCGTTTACACTTTGTCTTATTCTTTGTTTAAGCTCAATACCAGCGTTTGCCGTAAGCGCGGTTGAGCAGAGAAAGGAATTACTATTCGCAGTTGATGAAGCTTCGTACAACAATTTTCTGAGCGAACTCAGTGATCCTACTGTTATAATTGACCAATCGCAAATTGATTCATACGCAAATTCCGATATTGACATTTCGGAATCTATAATAACCAATTTTGATTTGTTTGATTATACTTCAATCTGCAATATTTCCGAATTAACACTTACCAACTACAAAGCGATTGCACTTCCTATATCAAACGAAGAAACTGTTGAAATTGCACGTGCTGCATATAATCAAGGCATTCTTGTTTATCTTTACGGTCATCTGACTATAAACAACTATAAAGAAGTCCTAAATATAGACAACTTCTCTCTTTCTATGGATATCTACGATCCTAATGAAAGCAAATGTGATACTATCGAACAAGGATTCGATGCAAATTTTGAAAGTACAGAAATTTATAACGTAATTTGTTATAGTAACAACACCCTTTTATGTAAATTTGCCGACACTCCTAAAGAAATTAATTATTTGGTAGCTGCTCTTAACAACTGCGTAGAAACAAACATTAACAGAAATACACGCGCAACCATTGTTAAAAGCGAATTTGATTTTACTACATATTGGGGGAATAATAATCAATTTGCATCTCACTTAGATTACACGCTTTATCGCGAAATGGACGAGACGGATCCTACTTATGACTATTTTGCAATAAAAACAAGAACGTGGGTAACTTCTGGAAGTGGAGAAGTAACGGGTATGATGACTAAATATTCACTTCCTTTTTCAACCGATGAACTTTTAGAAACTGGTCCGGCATCACAAAGCAATATTGGCACTCTGAGTGTTTCTGTTGGATTCGGTGATGGAAAAGCAAATGGTTCGATTGGATATTCTATAGATTTATCAGATCAAAGACCGACGATTGAAAGAACAGAAAATTATACAGATGATACAGTTGAATGGGTTTTAACCTCAAGAACTTGGTTTCCCAAAAGTATAGATGATGCTCAATTAGTCTGCGTTGCATCATGGGCATCTACTGGAAAATATGCCGGTATTAATGTTTCTTATCAAGGTGTTGTTAATATTGGACCCAATAGACAGTATCCTACATCTGCTGGCTATACAGAGATTCCTGTTCGTTTTTCATATAGCGATTAAATATCCAAATTGGGCGGCATTTTTGCCGCCCAATTTGGATTAAGTAATAATACTTAGAAATCATCATTATTTTTTCCGAAAAGTATCTGCATAAAGTTCCGTCTGCCGTAAAGAACACGGATGGTGTGAACCTTGTCGCCATCGACCTTGTAGAATGCGGTATAGTTACCGCAGACAAGGAAGCGATACGGCACTTCAAGGCTGATGATAGAGGAAAGCGGCGCACCGATTTCGGGGAAATCCGCAAGCTGACGTATGCGCTTCATAATCTTTTCAATCGTATTGATTGCCGATTGCTCGCTGCACAGCTCGTCGGTGATATACGCTTTAATCTCCTTCATATCCTCAAGGGCATCGGGCGTAAAATTGATTTTAGCCATTACTTACCCCCAGAAGTGCTTCGACCTCCGAGATATCAATATATCCTTTTTCTTTAGCAGAAGCTTCACCTTTGGCAAGCTCACTCATCAGCTTGAGCGTAGCCTGTGTCTTTTCAAATTCTTCCTTAGAATTTGAAATAGTGAAAGCTACGGAATACGTTCCGAAGGAGGCTTACACCTACAGATCCGAGCATGACTTTGCAACGCTGTATCTTGACCCGGACAACCATACCTTCTCCCTCAGCCTGTCTGTGCTCAGCTCCTATTGGCCGCACGGCAGATATACAGAAAAAAGCGGATATATCATTTGCAAAGCCGCAGATAACACCGGTAACACCTATACTTTCCGCCGGGAAAAAGATTCATTGGTATTTGTCGCAGTTCGTTCTTCCGAAATCCCGCAATGGTCATCATCTGATAGAAAAACGATAGGAGTCGTTTTGGACGGCGCGGTCTTCGTTGTTCTTTTTCTGCTATATTCTCTTGTTATACTGTATAGTTCACCTTGTGGGTGCATGGTGAACCCACCCATAGGTCACCGAATACAAACACTTATCCCTTGGGTGTGCGGTATTTTGAAAAATCGGGGACGGTGAACATGAGCGAGCTGTTGGCACCGCTTTTGCGGAAGCGCTGCTCGATCTTGATATACCCGTGTGAGGTCAGATCCTCAATGGCGCGCTTCACTGTGGATGGGGACAGACTCAGATCCTTCGCAATTCTTCTTACGGACGGCCAGCATTGACCGTCCGTATTTGCTCTGTTTACGAGGTACATATACACATGGACGGCACGGCTCGGAAGGTTGTCGCTGTAAATGGAATCGAAATAATTCACTTGGCACCACCGTCCTGACCGAGATTGGTCCGCAATCCTTTGTGTCTTGCCGCCGCCTTTTTGCTTGAATAGTGCCTTTCCGCCATGGCTTCCTCTACACGGAAACTGCCATCCGGGATGTCTTTTCCGTTGCTTTTATCGTCCGCCACATGATATTTGTTGCAGATGGCTTCGCTCAGTTCCTCGCGGCTTGCGTAACAGATGGTTGCCCGGTCGCGCATAGGGACAGTGAACGGCTCTTTTTCAAATCGGATACCCCATTTGAAGAACAGCTTCAGCTTGACCTTGATGGGATAGAAGCCGGTCTTGGTCACGATAAAAGTGCCTTTGGGCAGGGCTTTCAACTCGTCCGGTGTCATCAGTGGGCGCTCAATCATTTGCAGAGAGCGCGATCCTTCGCCTTTGCTCTGTGTGACCGAACCGGTGAGCGCCGTTCTGCTTCCCATTGCTTTGGAGAGAATCTGTGCCGACTCACTGTTGGGTGCAAAACCGCCGAATACCGTCAACTGTGTGTTGTCGATAATGATCTCCGCGCCTTCCTTGCCGTAGTTTTTCTGTAACTGTGCGAAGGACTGAATGATCGGCACAATTGAAACACGACGGGAGCGGGATGCCGAGAACATCATTTCGGCAGATTCAATGCGAGGCAATAGCGATAGGTAATCCTTTGAATTTATCTCCGGATTTTCCCCCGCTTCAC
>CATYWI010000081.1 GCA_958414155.1 uncultured Anaerotruncus sp.
TGGTAAACGCGTTCGGTGTCGGTGCGGATGTACGCGCCCGCAAGCTCATGCTCGGCGACATAGTTTATCAGCGCGTCGCTTATGCCGGTGGCTATGACGAGCGGCTCCGCCTTTGCAAAGCGTATGACCTCCATCTCGTAGCGCACGTGCAGAACCGTAGTTATCTCCTCGTAGGTGTACATGGGTCTGCCGTCGTCGTAGGTGTTGACGCGCCCTTTTGAGTCAAGAATGCGGCACTTCCGCGCAAGCTTTGCAATAAGCTCGGCGGCGTCTGCGTCGGTGTCAAGCTCAAGAGACTTCTTTACGCGTGCAAGGCGTGCGCGAAGTGTTTCGTCGGCGAGCTTTTCCTCATCGTAAACGATGTTGGGATAGGAGCCTTTGAAGACCCAGCTGTCCTCGGCAAGGCATCCGGTGCTTCCCGTTTCCTCTATCGCCTGCATGACGCCGATTATCGTGCGGTTGCCTGCGGTGTAGGTCTCCGGCATCGTGCCCCAGTTGAGGAGCAGGGAATAGCTGTATTTGTTTGTAACGAGCGGCTTGCCGTTGCGGTCGTAGATCTCGCCGCGCACGGCAGATATAGGCTCGGTGTTTTTGGTTTTTGACGGATCGATCGATTCGCCCGGCGTGTAGCCGAGCTGAATGCGCGCAATGGAGAAAATATATACCGCGCATACCAGAATAAATACGACGGCAATTACGGTGTAGCGGTTACAGAACTGCCGCCGCGTACCCTGTTTGTCTTCATCGCGCTCATGCGAACGCTCATTCTTATCCGGCATTGCGGCATCTCCTTTCGTTTTTTCAGCGGTATCGCGCTGCCCGCCGGCTTACAGGAACAGACTCAGCGCAAGCACGGCTGCCATTGCGGCGATGAACAGAAGCATTCCGATGTTGAGGAATATCACCTCGCCACGCTTTTCACGCGGGATCGCAGTCTCGGCGGGGCGGCAGGGGGCAAGGGTGAGCTTTTTGCGCTCGGATATCAGAAAATACACACCCACTATGCCAAGACCGAACATGGTGAGCGACCATGTGTAGATCATCATGAGAGAGGGATATATCGAGGTCAGAAGCGATATATATTCATTTAAGGCTTCGGCGGAGTCGGTGGAGGCATTGGCAAGCCTTTCGAGCGTTTTTGTCAGCTCGTCTATGTCAATGATACGCAGGAGCATCGACGGTACAAAGCCTCCGAAAAAGTTCACGCACATATGCATGAGTATCGTCATGCGGATGTTGCCGGTGCGCAGGTAGATGAAGGCGAATAAAAGTCCGACCGCAAAGGCGTAAAAATACTGCTGTATATTGCCGTGGATAAGCCCGAACACCATTGCCGACATAAGTGCGGCTACCGGCGCGCCGTAAGCGGACATGCGGTCGATGATCACCTTGCGAAAGATCAGCTCCTCTGCCAGCGGTCCTATCACGACCACGACCGCAAAGGTCGCAACGGGGTTCATTGTCATTAACGTGTTTAAGCCGGAAAGCGAGGAATTGCTCGTGACTGCCGTGAGTATTATGTTTATAACATTTCCCACGGCGTTCCCGACCTGCATGATGCCGAGCGCCATAAGCATGGCGATAAAAAAGTCAAAACCGCCAAGACGCGCGGGACGGCGCAGAGTGCCGTCCTCCGCGGCAGGCAGTATGGGGCGGCGCGGCAGAGCGCGCATTATGAGCCATGCGGCGGGCATTGCGAACACATCTATCAGGCCGCTTGGGGAGAGCCAGTAAAACAGCTCGGTCGCGGCAAAGTCGGGAAAATACCGGCGTCCTATGAAGGTGAGTCCGTAGGAGAAAAGATATTCTATCACCACCATGGTGAAATAGGCGAGTCCGAGCACGGTGAATGCACGGCGCGCGCCGCCGAGACCGTCGTCAGGGCGTGTCTCTTTTTCGGTGCTTTGATCATTCATAGCGGTATTCCTTTCATGTCATGTCATTTCCATTGATTTGTGGAAGGGGCGGCACACGAGCCGCGCAAAGAAGTAAAAAAGCATAGCAAGCGGGAAGGAGCTTGCAAATTCGGGCAGTATCACCCGGCGCAGCGCCAGCGAAAAGCTGAGGGATGCCGAGTCCGCCGATATCGCAGTAAGTATCAGCGATATTATCGCGCGACAGACATAGCTCGCAAAGCATAGCACTACCCACGAGGGGAAGTTCTTGCCCAGCAGGGTACGCACCGCAATGCCGGCAAGGTAGCCGGCGAGCATGTAGAAAAGAGGGAAAAACAGCAGTGTTGCGCCGCCGAGAGCATCAGCCGCTACGCCCGCCCATATACCGAGCGCGGCGCCGGTGCGCTCGCCGTCAAACACGGCAAGCCCCATAACGAGCGCAAGCGTGATATCCGGCGTTGCCCCGAAAAGCCTCACCCTTGAAAAAAATGAGGTCTGGAGCACCGCGCACAGAAAAATCAGAAAGGCGAAAAAAGCCATTTTGAGCGCCGTGCGCAACGTGGGGATATTCGTATTCGGTTTTTCGTTGAATTCCACGGCACTCTTCCTTTCGGAGGAGGCAAGCGGGCGCCGGGGCTGCCGTAGCTCGCTTGCCGTTCCTCAAGCTTTTTCATTTATCCGCGGATCAGGCGCGGTCCTCGTCAACAAACGTGGGATACATACGCTCGCCGCCAGCCTCGGCGCTCGCGCGCAGAGCCTCGGTGAGTCTTATCGTATTGTATGCACTTACGGGTGTGTTCTTTATGTTCTTGCCGCCGTTGCCGATAAGCGTGAGGAGGTAGTCTATCTCTCCGGCGATACCGGTGTTGGGGTGCTGGTAGTCCGGCTCGTATGCCTCGGAGCCGTCGGCGGGGTAGACCGTCAGCTTGCCGGCCTCGTAGATCACGCTCGCGCCCTCAAATCCGACGCGGAAGGACATGCTGAACTTTACGCCGCGCAGCGTCCAGTCGCCGAGGCAGGTGACGGGGAAGTCATAGCCCAGCGTAACGTGCGAGTTGTCGAACTTTGTGTACTTGCTCGATGCGCGGCATTCGCACCATGCAGGCTCGCCGAATAGCCAGCGCGCCATATCGACATCATGAATCTGCATATCGGTGATAACGCCGCCCGCCTTTTCGTAGTCCCAGTACCAGTTCTGCCATGACCACATGGGAATGCCGGAAAGACGCTGGAACACGGCGCTCGTCACCTTGCCGAAGCGTCCGTCGGCAATGCAGTCGCGCAGATATTCGTACTGCGGATAAAAATGCAGGCACTGACCTATCATAAGGTACTTGCCGTTTTCCTTTGCCTTTTCGTAGGCGGCGAGCATGCGCTCGCAGTCGGCGGAATTGAGCGCCATCGGCTTTTCGGAAAGCACGTTGTAGCCGCGCTCAAGCATTTCGGTGGCTATCTTTGCGTGCAGGAATGAGGGAACGCAGATGTCCACAAGGTCTATCTCTTCCTTCTCCAGCATTTCGTTGTAGTCTGTGTATACGTTGAAGTGACCGCCCGAGACCTCGGACGCTTCCTCAAGGTTTATTTTGACGCGGCGCTTGACCTGCTCGGGGTCGATATCGCAGACTGCGACGAGGCGCTCTCTGCCCTCCGCTTCAAATTTCAGATGTGCATTTTTGTGACCCTGTGCGATACCGCCAAAGCCTATCATGGCTGTTCTTATCATGGTCTTTTCTCCTTATCTTACTCGGAATAAATAGTGTAGTCTTTTATTATCATCACTTTTACAAGCGAAGAATAATCTATTCTCGGCTTCAGCACCGCGGTGAGCGTGCGGCTGTACGGGTCGGCGCTGACCGACTCGACCTCGCCCACAAACAGACCGCGCGGATAGATGCTGCCAAGTCCGGAGGTCAGTACGCGGTCGCCTTCGCGCACGTCGGCGTCGGCTGAGAGGCGCACCATCCTGCATTTGCCGTCAAAACGCAGGTCGAAAGAGCCTTCCACAAGCCCCAGCTCGCCGGAGCGCTCGACGTATGCGCCTACGGCGGACGCCGTTTCGATTATAGACACCGCGCGGCACCAGGTGGGACCGACCTCGGTGACATACCCCACAACGCCGTCCTCGGTTATCACCGGCATGTTGACCTTTATATCGTGCAGCGTGCCGCGCGAGAGGGTGTATACCGTGCTGTAATTGCCGGATTCTCTGCCTATCACCGATGCTTCCTCAAACAGAAAATCGCTGTGTTCCTTTTTCAGCCCGAGGTAATCGGAGAGCCAGCGGTTTTCTTCCTCAAGCATTTTTGCGTTGTATATGCGGTCGCGGTAGTCGTCAAGCTGCTCGCGCAAGGCGGCGTTTTCCTCACGCAGGCTTTTCAGCTCGGTAAAATAGACCGAAAAGCCGGAAAGTCCCTCTCCCGCCTTGGTAAAAAGCCAGCTGAAGGGCTGCGCCGCCGTGGCGAGCGCGCGGCGCACATATGAGCCTTGTCCCATTGCCGTCAGCACGGTCGGGACTATGGACAAAAGCAGTGCGACCACAAGAACTGTTATGAAAAATTTGTTTTTGAAAATATTCATTACAACTCACCGAAACGAAGCAGCCGGTGGCAGGACGGTACCCGCCGCCATCAGTTATCTTTATCTTGCTCTGTAATTCACAACGCCCGGCATGCCGGTCTCAATGACCCTGCCGATGCCGAGAGCTACGCTGTCAAGCGGTTTTTTTGCAACGGTAACGCGCACTCCGGTGCGCTCCGAAAGCAGCGGAGCCAGCCCGCCGAGTAGCGCGCCGCCTCCTGCGAGCATTATGCCGAAATCGTAAATGTCGGCGCTCAGCTCGGGCGGCGTTGCCTCCAGCGCCGAGCAAACGGTGTCAAGTATCTGGTCTATCTGCGGCTTCATCGCGGCGCGCATGTGCGCCGAGGTGAGCGTCATGACAGCGGGAAGTCCGGTGCGCAGATTGCGCCCGCGTATCTCCATCTCACCGCGGTCAAGACCGGGATAGACCGATCCGATATTTTTTTTCAGCGCCTCTGCGGTGCCATCGCCTATAAGCACCTGGTATTCGCGCTTCATGAACTGCACTATCGCATCGTCGATTTCATTGCCGGCGGTGCGCAGTGAGCGCGATACCACCACGCCGCCGAGACTCAGCACGGCTACCTCTGTCGTTCCGCCGCCTATATCCACTATCATGGAGCCGCGCGGACTGTGTATGCGCAGACCGGAGCCGATGGCGGCGGCAATCGGCTCTTCTATCAGCGCCACGCTTTTGGCGCCCGCCTCGAACGTTGCGTCCTCAACGGCGCGGCGCTCGACCTCGGTGACATCGTGCGGGATGCATATTATCACCGAAGGCGCGGAGAATATGCTGTCCGCGGCGGTCTTTGCAAAAAAGTGGTGCAGCATTTTTGCCGTAACGTCAAAGTCGGCAATAACGCCGTCCTTCAGCGGTGGATATGCGACTATATTGCCCGGAGTTTTTCCGAGCATGCGCTTTGCGTCGCCGCCCACAGCCACCACCTTTTTGGTGAGCTGGTTGATGGCGACCACCGAAGGCTCGCGCAGTATTATCCCCTTGCCCTTCATATAAACAAGCGTGTTGGCTGTTCCAAGGTCTATTCCTATGTGCTTTGCCATGTTCGCTCTCCTTGCGATTTAGATTTATCTGAATTCTGTCATGCTTACGCCGAAGGTGTCGCGCAAAAGCGCGTAAACGGCGTGGATGGGCAGTCCCATGACGTTGAAATAGTCGCCCGTTATGCCGGGGATGTACAGCGATGCACGTCCCTGAATGCCGTAAGCGCCCGCCTTGTCGTATGGCTCGTCGGTGGAGATGTAGTCCTCTATCTCGGCGTCGGTCATGCCGTCAAAGGTGACGTATGTCGTTTCACAGCCGCCGGCTGATGCGCCGTCGGACAGTCTTATCACGTAAAAGCCGGTGTGTACGGCGCTGCCGCAGCCCGCCAGCATTGCAAGCATGCGGCGCGCGTCGTCGCGGTTGCGGGGTTTGCCGAGGGTTTCGCCGTAGCATTCCACTGCGGTGTCGGCGGCAAGAATGTACACCTCGTCGCCCTCCGCCGGCATCTCCGCCGCCGCGGCTGCGGCGCGGCATTTGCGTTCGGCAATCAGGCTCACCGCCTCTGCGGCGGGTGTCCCCTCGGGCACGCTCTCGTCGGTGTCGGTCGGGCGCACGGTAAAGCGTATCCCCGCCGCATGAAGTATTTCGCTCCTCCGCGGAGACGCGGAGGCAAGTATCAGTCTTTTCATCGGTATCCGCTCCGTTTATTTTGTGCCGGTGGAGCCAAAGCCGCCGGCGCCGCGCT
>CATYWI010000082.1 GCA_958414155.1 uncultured Anaerotruncus sp.
AACCTTTTTTGACCATAATTCAGTTTTTTCTCAATGTTAGCGCAGGCGAATGTCCGGTATTCAAAATCCGCCGTCCGGCTTTTTATAGCAGACTGCGGATATTGAATTTTATTTTGTGCGACTCGCCGAGAGCGCGTCCCCAAGGATTTTGATTAAATATGATGGCGGGTTTCGCCGTCCGGAACACCAATCCTGAACAGAGCGGTGCGGGATGTCGAAGCGCCTTGAGAGCTCCGCTTGGGTCAATCCGAAACGGTCACAAAGATCCTTTATCGTGTTGATGTCGCTTATTTCGGTGACAATTTCAAACCGGTTGCCGTCAAATCTGATTTTGAGTTTTTCTCCTTTTTTGTCGCTGTATACATAGGTTCTGCCGGTTTCGGGTTTGCAGTCAACGTCATTGTATTCCCAGTAAGCCAGTGACCAACCCGCATCAGTGGGTACAACTCCGACTATACCGTCAAGACCGCCGTCCACATAATTGTACGCAAATGCATCATCCTTGTCCATGTACTCATCGGTGACATCTCTTGTGGCCGGATCGCAAAAAGCGATGTATTGTGCGGGCTCCAGATCGTAAGGGATGCTCTCCAGATGTTTATAAGCAATACGATACGCATCGGGCTTGGTGAGCTTTTTTATTTTGGCAGATTCGGGGTGATCTACATGTTCGATCAGGATAAAGCGCCCCGGTTCTTTCCGCGCAAAAGCGTACCATGATGTGCGGTCTTCGGGCGATGTTTCGCCGTAGCCGCTGTACTCTGCGCAGATCATCCAAATGCCGATGACCTCTGCATCAAAATAGTTACTAAGATAGATCGGATTCATTTTTACTCCTTTAATCAGCCCCAGTTATCCAGCGTTATTATTTTTGGGTTCAGTCCCTTGATAAGCCATACAGTGCCCGAGTAAGGATGCGCACCTTGGTAAATTGCAGGGTCGGTATCTCCCGTGCGTATCCCCCACAAAGCGGAAATATCACCGTTAGCATCAAAGATAATATCCATATCGGTGTCTGCCTTATCGCCGTCGAGCCAAACCGTTCCTGGCAACTCCGGGCGAACATCATCAAAGTGATTCACCTCGACAAGCTCGTATTCCCCTTCATACGGCCAAGGAAACGGTATTCCGCCGGGAAAGAGCGCAGGAAGTTCATTGTCGCCGCACTGCAACCAGTTGGCAACAAAAACACCGTCATCGTCATAAATGATAATTCCTGATTCATGATTGGTGTCGTTCAGATTGAATGTTTTCTTTTCCATTTTCTGTATCTCCTTTTGCGCGATGATAATTATATCATTTGTTGATTTCGGCAGCATGCGCGCGGATAAAGTTGATTTCGTCGCGGGTATCGATCCAAAAGCTGGCGTTGCACTTGGTGCTCATCCAAGCCATGACCTGCGCATAAAACTTATCAAGGTCATCCTGTGCCTTTTTAGCATCGGCAGCACGCTCCGGGTGAGTAGCGAGGACCTTGCTGTTGCGTTCTGCGGTTTTCGCGTAAAGAGCTTTTACTTCGTCCAACCTTTTTGCGCGGATGCTCTCGGCCCAAGAGATCTGTTTTTCCGTCCCGGTGAGAGCGGGAAGATCGTTACCGGTAGTCTGCTGTGCCTTGTAGCACTCACTGCAAACGTGGTTCTCATACCATTTAATTTTGTTCTCACGCTCAGCGGCGGAGCCGAAAACTTCAACCTCAACCTCGTGACCGCAGCTGCATTTAACATTGATCTTCATTTCAGATACTCCTTTTTGCTTGGGGCTTTGTTTTTTGTTCCTTCCCCTTCAACACTTATATTATAGCACGCAATGCGTGCATTGTCAAGGGGTTTCTCAAAAAAAAATTATTCTTTTGATTATTTTTTGCACGCAAAATGTATTGTACGGCGAGATTTGGCACTATGCGAGATTTGATGTAAGCTTGAGGCGATTTTATTTTTTATAATACATCTGCCGAATAATTTTCGCCCAAACTATTGATACGCACTCAAAAGTGTGGTACAATACAAGTGGCGAAAGCTTGTCTGTGAGCAGCTATTAGCTGCGAGCTGTGGATTGAAAAGAAATTAAAAATCCCGATGAGTGGGTGTATACATCCAAATTGGGTAACGAGGCGGAGAGTTATCTCTGCCTCGTTTTCTATCATAGCTTACGCCATCAGCAAAACAAAGCCCCGACCAACCGGTCGGGGCTTTTGTGCTTTATTCCGCTTTTTCGTCTGCTGTTTCCGTCAGTTCCGGCAGTCCTGCGAGGCTGGTGAGCATCGAGAGGATGCCTGCGAGGGCGGAGGCGGAGGCGACGGCAAGCCAGTTGACGTCGCCAAGCACGGCGGAGGTCCCGATGGTCGCCACGGCGGTCTGTGCCACCGTCTTCACGGCGCGTATGCCGGCTGCCTTCAGCCAGCGGAGGAGCTTTTCTTTCTTCATCTTCATTACCTTTCCTTTCCGGGAATCATATCCCCAAGTGTGCAAGTATGTACGCCGCAAGCCCGGCGGCGAGGGCAAGTATGATCTTGTCCACTACCATCTCCCAGCGGCGCGCGGGCTTGGCGGCAAGGCTCTTGACGTCGGTCTTTATCTCCTTGATGTCCACATCCATCGTGTCCTGCCGCTGCGCGATCAGGGCAATGGTGTTCAGCATCTTGTCGTTCTCCGCCTGATGGCGCTCAAGAGCGTCTATGCGGTGGGTGTTCGACCGCGACCGGCTGTCCACGGCTTCGAGCTTTACGGCGATGTCTTCGGTCTCCATCCTCTCACCTCCGCGGGATGATGAGCACGTCGCCGGGATAGATCGCCGCCTCGGTCATGCCGTTTGCACGCACGATCTCGCCGTAGCGGATGCCCGCGCCGAGGTATTCCTTGGCGATGCGCCAGAGGCTGTCGCCGGGCTTGACCGTGTAGGTCACAGCCTCGGCGCCCGGTATGGTCAGCCGCTGTCCGGGGTAGATGAGGCTCGGGTCTATGATGCCGTTGGCGGTCACGAGCGTGCGCCAGTCCACGCCGAAGCGCGCGCCGATGCCGGAGAGCGTGTCACCCGCACGGACGGTGTATACCGTCCCGCCCTGCGCCGGGTCGGGTGTGGGAGTTGGCACGACCTTGCCGAGCTTTGCCGCTACGTCACGGCGGAAGCCGTCCATGGTCTTATCCATGCCGAGCTGACGCCAGAGATGCTCCGGATCACCGTGGTTTGACGCGATGCCGCGCGCGTGACCCTCGGCGTGACCGATGATAACGCCGTCGGCTGTCGGGTCAAGACCGAACTTGTCGCAGAGATAAGCGAACAGCTCGACCGCCGCATTGTAGGTGCGCAGCGCGCAGGCGACCGCCGCCGGGCGGTCGGCGTTGCGGAGCGTAAACGTCGCGCTTGACGGCTTGTAGCGGATGCAGTCCGGCTCGCCCATCTCGACGCCGATGTGGGTCTGATTCGCCGCGCCTCCCGCGTGCCATCCGCAGATGTCCCACGGCAGGAACTGCCACACCTCTCCCGTGTTGCCGTCGATGAACCCGTGAACCGCGACCTCCTTCGCGGGATTGTTCCAGCCGCGGGCGAATACCTCGGCATTGGGCTGAGGCGTGCCGATAGAGTGGAGCATAAGACCGAGCACCTTCATTGGCTGTGCGATCCGGTAGCAGGTGTTTTCCGTGAGCATGGCTTGTGTTATTTTAATCATGATGTACCATCCTTTGCTTTTGATACTGTACATTTTACTGCCGGTATATGCCGCGCGGAGCGTGCCTGCTTACTGCGATACATGCCGTTCTCCTTTTGCGGGAGCGTCATACAGCTCTGCAGTGGCGGTCCGTGCCGCTTCGGCGGCGCTGTTTGCGGAGCTTGCCGCCATTCCCGCTCTTGCCGCGGCATATGCGGCGCTCTCCTTGGCTCTTTCCACGCTGTCGGCGGCTTCGTTGGCGCGTGCGGTGGCGGAACGCGCAGCCGCTGCGGCGCTGTTTGCATCCTTTACGGCGGCTCCGGCCGCTTCAAGGTATGCGGTAAGCCTTTCGTTGCCGTTGCCGTCGGCGGCAAGCGCCCCTTCGGCGCGTGTGCATATCGACGGGACCACCGTCACGGGCAGCCCCACTGTCGCAAGCGCGGGACCGTCGCCTGCGATCACGCCAAGCTCAAATGTTCCGGGACGCGATATGCGCGGCAGGCCGCACTCGGCGGCGCTGTCGGCAAGAGTAACGGAGTAAAGCACGTCCCCGTCCGACAAAAGCACGGTTTTGTCGGCATATGCGTTCCACTCGGCGGAAAATTTAAAGCGCAGACGATAGTCGCTGTTGCAGCAAACTATTCCGTGCGCGGCGCTTCCGGCACTCGGCAGCTTGCCGGAAACCTCGATATCAATGTAGTTCGCCATTTTATAATTACCTTTCGTATGCTTTTTTGCGGGACCGCTTTGGCGCGCAGTCCCGCCCTGCTCCGAAATTATATACTGCAGCGCCGTGTACGGTGGTCTCAATACGTCTCACCCCGTATCCTTGCGGTTTTTTGCCGATGCATGCAAATCGGGCTGAATAATATGAATTTTCTTGACAGCACCAATAAGGTGTGATATAATGATAATGTATTTTTTGTCGGCACATGACAGCGCCTGCAGGATGCGCACGCATCCTGTCGCGCAGCTTCCGAAAGTGAGAAAAAACCGCATGGATGACGAAATATCACGCCGCGGCGCCGCACTCGGAACGCCGGCACAGGACGGCGTTCATATAGTCGGCGCAGAGGATTTTATGCCCGTGGCAGCCGAGCTTGTCAGCGGCGGCGCCTCGGTGCCGCTTGTGGTGAGCGGCAGCAGCATGGAGCCATTTCTTCGCGACGGCAGAGATACCGTTATCCTCACCTCTCCTTCCGCAGTCGCACCGCGGCGCGGAGATATAATGCTGTTCACACGCCGGGACGGGAGCTACGTGCTTCATCGCGTCTGCCGCGTCACGCCGGATGCACTGTGGTTCGTCGGCGACGCGCAGTCCTTTATCGAGGGTCCCATCCCGCGCGAAAGCCTTGTTGCCTCTGTACGCACGGTGATACGCCGCGGCAGGGTCATAGGACCGCACTCTCCGGTATGGATATATCACTCGGCACGGCGAGCCGTCAAAACGCACAAAATGCGCCTGCGGGCGATCCTTAGCGCTCTTGTGAAACGAAAGGAAAAAGAAAAATGAACGAACCCATCGATCTCAAAGCAATGGCTCTTCTGCTTCTGCGCCATGCGTGGATAATCTTCCTTGCTTTTCTGCTTTGCTTCATTCTCACATATTTTGCGGTGGAAAGACCAAAGGTGCCGGTGTATTCCGCTACCGCGACCATGTATGTGTCGCCCGGATCGTCCACATATTACTCCTCGGGTAACCAGCTCAACGCGCAGGCGCTTATAAACGTCTGCAACGTCATAGTCAAGTCCAACCGTGCGCTGACGAGCGTAATGGAGGAGCTTGACACGCTTGACGGTACTGCCGACGGCGTATTTACCAGCGCGGTATCGGGCAGAAAATACACTGCCGCCGCGATAAAGGGAATGGTCAATCTCAGCTCGGTAAACAACACCGAGGTTATGGCGGTAAGGGTCACCTGCGGTGACGAGACCGATGCCATAATCATAGCCGATGCGATAGTGGATGTAGTTCCGCTCGTGGTCGAGGACATAATAAACAGCGGATACGCCAAAAAGGTTGACTCTGCGTACCGTTCCGGCACCGGCAACATGCCGGGACTTACCAAGCCCGCCGCGATAGGACTTGTCGCCGCCGCGCTTGTAAGCGCTATCATAATACTCATAAGCACATTTGACACGCGTATACACACCAAGGACGACATAACCGCCGTCTACAATGTTCCCATTATCGGCGAGATCCCCGATTTCTCCGGCAAAACAAATGAAAGGTACTACGCAAGATATGAGCATAATAAGTCTGATAAATAAGAAAAAAAAGAAGGGGCGTCGCCCCGGCTCCGCAATGGTCATAGACTCGGACACACCGTTTGCCGTGACCGAGGCGTACAAGACCCTGCGTACCAATATTCAGTTTACGACTGCGGCTCTGGCGCCCGAAACACCGCATAAAAACGCGCTCGTGGTATCAAGCCCGCTGCCAAGCGAGGGTAAATCCACGACCGCTTCAAACCTCGGCGTCGTGTTTGCGCAGACAAATGCAAATGTCCTTCTTATAGATGCCGATATGCGCAAGGCGGTACAGCACCGCAACTTCAA
>CATYWI010000083.1 GCA_958414155.1 uncultured Anaerotruncus sp.
AACATAAAAAAATGCATTGACAAGCAGTCCAACATGAAGGTAGCTACCGACAAGTCACGTGCGGCGCTGGCGGATATGCAGGGCGAGGTAAAAAAGCTCAACGAGGAGCTTGCGCGTGCTCCGTGGGATAAATTTGCCGCCGGGTGCAAAAAAGCGTCTGACGTGGTGGGCAAGATCGGCAAAGGTCTTTCGGTCGCGTCGGGCGCGGTCGTAGGGCTTGGCGCATCATCAGCCAAAGCGGCGATCGAATATGAGTCCGCATTTGCCGGCGTGAAAAAGACGGTGGATGCGACCGACGAAGAGCTTGCGGTGATATCCGACGGCATAAAGGCAATGTCAAAAGAGATCCCCGCGACAACGACCGAGATCGCGGGTGTTGCGGAAGCTGCCGGACAGCTCGGTATCGCGACAGAGGATATACTTGATTTCTCGCGCGTGATGATAGACCTTGGAGTCTCGACGAACCTTTCGTCGGACGAAGCAGCGTCGGCACTCGCCAAATTTGCGAACGTTACGCAGATGGAGGCGAAAAACTATCAAAATCTCGGCTCGGTCATCGTTTCGCTCGGCAACCATTTTGCAACGACCGAGGCGGACATTGTGAGCATGGCGACGCGGCTTGCCTCCACCGGCGAGATAGTAGGTCTTTCCGAGCCGCAGATAATGGCTGTGGCGACTGCGCTGTCCTCGGTCGGCATCGAAGCCGAGGCGGGTGGCTCGGCAGTTGCAAAGCTGCTGAAAAAGATGGAGACATCTGTGTCTACATACGACAAATCGCGCGACGCGATAGCCGCGACCGGCAAGAGCTTGCGCGAGCTCCAGATGATGCAGAGCCACGACTCCAAGGGATTCAAAGCCATTGCGGAGGGGTTGGGACTTACATCCACCGAGCTTTCCGGTTTTGTTGGCAACGTTGCGGGGCTTGAGCAATTTGCATCGGTCGCCGGTAAGAGCGCCGACGAATTTATAGCGGCGTGGGGCGAGGATGCCGTGAGCGCGCTCGATATGTTTATCAGCGGTCTTGGCGACACAGAGCGCAACGGCGCAAATGCCATCAGCATATTGCAGGATATGGGTCTTACCGAGGTACGTATGTCAAACGCTATCCTGGCGCTGTCATCGTCCGGCGGTGTGCTGACACAAGCGCTTGACGATGCAAACACAGCGTGGGAAGAAAACAATGCGCTTGCGAATGAGGCGGCGCAACGATACGCCACGACCGAAAGCCAGATACAGATAACCAAAAACAACATAACATCGCTTATGCAGTCGCTCGGCGAAAAGCTTTTACCGACGCTTGAGAGGGTGCTAAATAAAGTCAAAGACCTTGCAGACCGTTTTTCGGGGCTTACCGATGCACAGCAAAACACGATAATAAAGGTCGGCGCGGGCATTGCCGTTGCCGGTCCCGCAGTCGTTGCGCTGTCAAAGCTCATCGGTGCGGTCGGCACGGTGTCAAAGGCTGTCGGCTTTGTATCCGCCAAGCTTGCAGGCGCCGGCGGGCTTACCGGCGCGCTCGGAGCCATCACATCACCGGCAGCATTAGCCGTTGGAGCGATAGCGGGGATCGCCGCGGGGCTGGCGTATGTCTACACAAAAAACGAGGATGTGCGAAACGGTGTAAACGCCGCGATAGCACATCTTGGCGAAAACGTACAGCCGCTGCTTGAGTTTTTCCGCGACACGGTTCTTCCGGGGCTGGGCGATGCATGGAACGGGCTTTTGGATATCCTCAAGCCCCTCGGCGATTTCCTTGAGGGCGTTTTTGTGTCGATATGGCAGGACATGCTCACACCGGCTATCGAGTGGGTAGCATCAACACTTATACCGCAGTTGACCGAAACGGTCGAAAACATATGGTACAACGTGCTCGTGCCGCTTGGCGAGTTTTTAGGCTCGGTATTGAGTCCCGTCATCGAGGTGCTGTCAGACTGGCTTACACTGCTGTGGGAGGACGTTATAGTTCCGCTGGCCGATTGTGTCGGCGGCGTGCTCGCGGCGGCGTGGGAAGGTCTTTGCGATTTGTTCAACGATATATTGATTCCCGCCGTAAATAAGGTCATATCCAGATGGCAAGCGGTATGGGATAAGCTGCAACCGTTTGCGCAATGGCTGGGCAAGACGTTTAAACCTGTTGTACAGGGGCTGTTTAGCTATATCAAAACCTCGCTTGACTCGCTTAAGGGCATTTTTTCGGGACTGATCGAATTTATCACGGGCGTCTTTTCGGGCGATTGGGACAAAGCGCTCGGCGGCGTTAAAAAGATAGCATCATCCTGGTGGACCGGCGTGAAGAAGATCTTTACGGACCTTTGGGATTTTGTAAAGGGGATTGGCAAAAAGCTGAAAAGCGTATTTGATTTTAAGTGGGAGTTGCCGAAGATAAAGCTACCGCATTTTTCGGTCACCTGGGACACCGAGGGAGCGCTTGCGAAGGCGGCGCAGTTTTTGGGGCTGAAAGGAATGCCGAAAATCGGCGTTGAGTGGTACCGCTCGGGCGGTATCATGACAGAGCCGACGCTGTTCGGCGCGGCAAACGGCAAGCTGCTCGGGGGCGGCGAAGCCGGACCGGAAGCGATATTGCCGCTATCCGAATTTTACACACGCCTTAGCGCACTGCTTGAGGAAAAATTCCGCCGCTGGGAGGAGAGCCACGACCCGCAGGTCATCGTTTACGTGACGCTTGACGGCGAGGTGATAGCCGTGAAGACCGCCGGGCGAGTTGAAGACAAGCTGGTGCAGGAATGGCGCAGAAGGAGAGCCTGATATGACTATAAACGGTATCGACATAGCCGAATACGGCGCGGTACAGCTTACCGTTGACATGACGGCACCCGCCGAAGGGTGCCCGTCGGAATGGCCGGAGAATGCAATGGTCCCGCGCTCGTGGATCGTGACGCAGAAATTCGGCACGCTGAATGTCACGCTTTTGTTCCGTGGCGCGGAGCGCGACGAAATAATACGGGCGGCGGGCGCGCTGATAATGCCGCTTTGCCGCCGGGCGGTATTGACGCTTGACGGGTATGACGGCGAATTTATAGTGTTTTACAACGGAGGCGGAGCGCCCAAAAAGGTAAAGGGCACAAAGACGCGCTACACGATGAGCATTGACTGTAAATATTACCGACGTGACACCGAGAGGGTGATGACCGCTGCCGGCGGGGCATCGATCGTGCTGTTCGGTGCGGGGACGCGTCCGGCGCCTGCGGTGCTTGAGCTTACCGCAAGCGCGGATATTGCCGGGCTTACAGTAGCGGGACTGCCCGGCGGAGATATCACCGTGTCCGAGCTATATGCCGGGGAGACGCTTATAATCGACGGTGAGGCGGGGACAGCCACGGTGGACGGCGCAAATGCTTTTGAGCGCGTGGAGCTGTGGCAATTCCCTGCCGTTCTGCCCGGCGAAAATCACACACTGACATTTACCGCCGACGAAGCGGGAAAAACATTACCGCTCACGGCAACACTGCGGTATCACCCTGTGCTTTTGATGTGACATGACGGTATGGCTGCTTGATGACATGGGCGGGCGTGTCGGTGCGATAAACATCGAGGGACCCGAGATAGTTTCGACGCTCGCGGACGGGCAAAAGGTGCTTACATTTGACTATCCCAAAAATGCGCCGTTTGCCGAGAGCATAAAGTGCGAATACACGATACTTACCGCCGACACCCGATATTGCATAAAAGACACCGATTCGGCGACCAACAGCCGGGTAATAAGCGTAGGATGTAAGCTCGACCTCGGCGGACTTGACGGTCACGGATGGGCAACATTTAAGACGACCGCCAAGACCGCCGCGGAATGCATGGCGACGGCGCTTGACGGCACAGGATGGAGCGCGGCGATATATGGCGGAGACAGTCGCCGCCGCACCGTGAAAAAGGACAGTGTTTGCAGCGCCGTTGACGTTATAGAGCGTGCGTGCAAGGTGTACGGTCTTGAGCCGGAGTATGACACCATGGACCGCATCGTGCGGCTGTACGCGGCACGCGGACGCGACAGAGGCGCGTATATCTGTGAGGCGCTGGGGCTTCGCCGTCTCGGTGTAAAAAGCTCATCGTATGATTTTTACACCCGCCTTATACCGATAGGCAAAGACGGCATCGGCATAAATATAGACGGCAAAAATTATCTTGAGGATCACACGTACAGCCGGAAAATAAAAACCTACATCTGGAAGGATGAGAGGTACACGCACCCCGAATCGCTCGCGGAGGACGGTGCGCGAAAGCTCGCCGAGCTTGCATATCCTTACGAGGTATTTGAGATAGATGCGGAGCGTTTGCCCAGCTGTGAGCTTGGGGACACCGTAACGCTGATATCTGCCGGTGAGAGGGCGCGCGGTAAATACCGCGTTGCCTCGATAACGGAGCATCCGGACGCGCCGCAGAATGACAAAATGGAGCTTGCCAACGGCAAAAAAACATTTGCCGATATGCAAGAGGAAAATGACGAAGAGGTCGTGAACGAAGCCGTAGGAGCGGCAAGCGACCAGCTTGCCGAGACGAAAGCCTCTATCGAGACCACCGTCACCGAATCGGTAACGGCAACGAACGAGCTGCTTGCCGCCGCGCTCGGCTTTTATATGACCGACTATGTTACGACGGTAAACGGTGCATCGGTTATAAGGCGGTACATGCACGACATGCCGACGCTCGGCGAGAGCACTCTGATATACACCTTACGTGACGGAGCGCTTTTATGGGCAAACGGGTGGGCATCCGGCAAACCGCAATGGCATCGCGGGCAGGTAGCCGCCGGAAATGCGATTCTGCGGCAGATCGCAACGCTTAAGCTAAGCGCAGCAGTAATAAAGGGCGGCTCGCTTGCCAATGTACCTATTTCCTGCGGCACGGCTTTTGCCGTAGCTGCCGACGGTACAGTGACCTTAAAGATAGATGGCGCCGACAAAAACCTTGCGGGGACCATCGGAGACATCCTTACAAGACTCGCGGCGCTCGAAAAACAATATTTGCAAAGCAGTCGGATGCAAACAGCCGGAATATAACCGTCC
Organism: uncultured Anaerotruncus sp.; assembly: GCA_958414155.1. Next base: position 5,019 of record CATYWI010000083.1, read on the forward strand.
GCATGACTGATCACGGTGTGACGATCCTCGGCGGCGCCGGGGACAGCGCGGTATTCGGCTTTTGCCGTCCGGACGGAGTTGCGCGTGCTTACAAGGGCACGATTATGGACGACGGGACGATATTTATATGTCTGCCCGCGTGGGCACTTGAGGTGGCAGGGATCGCGACGTGCGACGTCGCGCTGATAGGACAGGACAGCACCGGCGAGGCGGTGCGCCTCGGCACTGCTGTATTCAACGTCAAAATAGGGGCGGCGGCATGCCCGTCAAATTCGCTGAGCACGGACGGACGTCTTGACATTTTGGCGGATATGATAGCGGAGGTCGCGGCGCTGCACAATGCCGCCGAGACTGTTTCCGGCGCTCAGGCTGCTGCCGATGCCGCGAATGCTGCGGCGGCTGCCGCCAACGCTGCCGCAACCGGCGCTGTGATGGTGGGTGCGACAGCCGATGCGGACGGCACGCCCGGCATTGTACCCAAGCCGACAAAAGCGGACGCCGAAAAGGTGCTTGGCGGTGATGGACAATGGCACGAAATGACGCCGGCGGGACACACACAAAGTGCATCCACCATTATCGCCGGCACGCTCGGCGGCAAGGTCCTTGCCAATGCGACGGCTGTTGCCGCAAATGACGCGCAGCTACGTAACATACGGATCGTCACCGACGATATAACTGTGGGTGTGACCGAGATCCCCGCGGGGGAAGTCTGGATAAAAGTATGAGCGGCATTTATTTTTCCGGCGCCGGCGGAAAAGCCGCCGCGTGCGCGATATATGCTCCGAAAACATTCAGCGTTCCGGTCGGGGATTTTACCGATTTTCTGCTCACGGCAGCCAACATAGACAAATTTTTTACGGTTGTCAAGTCGTGCGGGACCAACACATATGTACAACCCGATATTGAGATAACGAATTACGTTACATTGCTTTTCGGCGTCCAGGGGTGGAACATTACGGGGACGGATGCTACATACAATTCGGCGGCGCAAAATACATCCTATAACAACACGTCGGGCGCTGCTGTGAGCCTGAGCGGGTCGATATTTGTCAAGCAGGATTGCAATGTTTCGGTCTCGTTTTCCGGCTCAACACAAAATATCAAGGTTGCCGGATCGCAAAGCGATGCTACGACTGCCGACACATGGTCGGG
>CATYWI010000084.1 GCA_958414155.1 uncultured Anaerotruncus sp.
AGCCGTTTGCAAGCACCACTTTAAGGTGTTCGGATAGCTTGGTTGTTGGTGACCCATCGGAGACTCGAACTCCGGACACCTTGATTAAAAGTCAAGTGCTCTACCGTCTGAGCTAATGAGTCACACCGGCACCCGTAAAATGCGAATTATGTTCCCCATCTCCGAATGCTAATATATGATATCACAAATCACGCTGTTTGTCAATATTTTTTTTGATTTTTCTCGTTTTTTTCTGATTTTTTTGCTCTGTGGTGTCAAAAATGACTATCTGTAATATTCATATGCGTTAAAATAGCAGACCCTGCCGGTATCCCAACGCACACCGATGCAAACGCCCTGAGCCATGCCCGTAAGCCCGTAAACATATGCTCCTGCCGTTTCGTCACTCATGACCTCAGACGGTGGCGGCAGTGCTGCCGGGATCCCCTCATTGGAAAGAAAATCGGCGGCTATCCCGGCGCATTTCTGCTCGCTGAGCTTCTTTTCGCCGGCTGGGCGGTCAAAATAAAGCTCAAGCAATTCTCCGCGTGAGCGCGAGACTGCCACCATGGTATTTTCGCCGCAAAGCACAAGCGCCGGTGGAAATCCAACGCCCCCTACCGGGTCAAGTACGGTATTGCTACCAAAATATGCGCGCGCTTTAGCTTCAAGCGCCGCATCGGTATAAGCAGCGGCAGCGTTCAAACCGTCAAAGCCTCGGTCATTTTCCTCTGTATCGCTGCTGTCGGTCGGAATTTTTTCGATTTTTTCTATCTCCGCCGCTACATCATCTGCTCCGAGCGCTTCCTCAAGGCTTTTGAGTCTTTGAGCGACATCACCCGGCAGTTCAACTTCACCGTGCAGACCGGCAACAACCGCAACACGGCACTCTTTGATGACATCAAACGCTCCCGGAGCGGCATCCCCCAGCCCCGCCTGCGTCAGTGCGGTCCCGGCGCCGGACAGCTCCTCAAGCGCCTCCGCGAGCGCGGCAGTACGCGCCGAGCTGTCCGATGCGTCCTCGGCAATCTGCAAAGCAGCGGATGCACTGCGCAGCTTTTCTCGCGCGTCCGCCAGCGCGAGGGCACGCATTGTCTCCGCTCCGTCTCTGTTTGCCCGCTTTGCCGCCGCAAAGACCACCGCGGAAACAGCCAGGGACAGGATACCGAGCGCCAGCGCGGTAGCACACATCCAGATCATTCCTTTTTTATTTTTTAGAATTTCTTTCATCACCCAAGACCTCGCTATTCGGTCTTATTTTGCCCTGCACGGTCAAAAAAAATCAAGAAATGATTTGAAAAATCGGCTTTTACCTATTGACAACGTAACAATGTTATGATATAATACCATCATAACATTGTTACGTAACGTTGTTACAGCAAAAATCAATGAAAGGAGCGCATATGAGCAACGATCTTATAACAAAAAAGGATCTTCTCCTGAAGTACGGCATATCCTATGGGGCGCTTTACAGATGGAAGCGCATGGGTCTGATACCCGAGGATTGGTTTATAAAGCGCGCGGTGGCGACCGGTCAGGAAACATATTTTGACCGTGCGGCAATAACCGAACGCATTGAAACGATCCTTTCGTTGAAGGACACGATGTCACTTGAGGAGATAGCGGCACGTCTCGGCGGAGAAAAAGTGACTTCCTCCCTGCCCTCGCCGACGCTCAGGCTTATCTGGCGGTCGGGCGAAAAGAACATTCCGCTCAACGAGATCGAAGGGATCTTTCTGGTGAGTCCCCTCGGCGAAGCCATCGATATCACCGGAACCATTACAAAAATTGCAACGGAGGAATCCAAAAATGAATGATATCAGGATCAGCGGCTCCGGCTCGGTCGGCGGCGGCGAATACAACAGCGTACACATAAGCGGCTCCGGTCGCATAAACGGGTCGGTAACGTGCAAGACCTTTGCGTCCTCCGGAAGCTCACGCATTAAGGGCGGCATAAAATGCGACGAATTTGCATCGTCAGGCTCCTCACACATCGAAGAGAGCGTTGACTGCTCCGGCACATTTTCCATATCGGGTGCCGCTCATATCGACGGCGACCTGCACAGTGACACGGCAAAATGCTCGGGAAGTCTGTCTGTCGGAAAGAACATCGACATTCGCGAGGGGCGTTTTTCCGGTTCACTGTCTGCCGAAGGCGATATTGCCGCAGAAAAGGTGACATTGAGCGGCGCGGCGCGCATCAAGGGACTTTTGAACGCCGAAACAGTTGAGATAAATGTCGGGCTTGGCAACATGCCTGTTGAAATAGGCTCAGTCGGCGGCGGAAGCATAACGGTAAAGTGCAAAAGCGGCGGGAACGTATTCGGATTCTTTAAAATGAGAGATATAATATTTATGAAGACGACCTCCATTGAAGCCGACCGCGTGGAGCTTGAATGCACCGAAGCAGACATTGTGCGTGCGACGGACGTTGTGATAGGCGATTCGTGCAGGATAGGAACGGTGGAATACAGCGGTTCGATAACTGTGAGCGAAAACGCCAAGGTGAAAGAGACTGTAAAGGTATAAAATAAACGGGGGTAAAAAACTCAAATTGAGTTTTTTTACCCCCCAACGACATTGGTCCCGGCGGCTGAACACCGCCGTTTTGCCGCCAAGAAAAGCGAAAAACAAAGATACGGGTCGGCAAAAACGACCAAGATCGCATCAAAAATGCCGGTATCACGACCGGCATTTTTGAGTGGCTGTTAAAAACATCGGGTTTTTAACAGCCACTTTTTTGTATGCGTGAGCGGTCAATACATATATTCCGAATTTTCGGGACCGGTCGAATGGTTTTCGACGATAAGCAGCTTTGCGTCGCGGCTCACCTTGACACGATGCCAGACCCCTGCACGCACATTGTAAATGCGCTCCGGTTCAAGCTGCACCGGCTTTTTGTCGGTCCCGATCTCAAGCACCGCCGTCCCGGAAAGCAAAACAAACACCTCATCGGTGAGCATGTGGCGCTCGGGCGGAAAATCCGATGAAAAATCAAATTTTTCAGCCCAATTGAGAAAAGCAACGCGCCATTCGCCGTAATGCATGGTGCGTTCATAGCCGCTTCCCGTATGCTCATACACTTCAAGTCCGTCCGGGATCCCGTTAAGTTCAATCTTCATGTCAGTTCCTCCGATGCAGATATTATATACCGTTCGGCATTCAATGTCAAGCCAATATGCGTCAGAAGACAGAAATTCGACATTTTTTTCGTTCTTCTATTGATTTTTCTGCTGTATTATGATACAATATGATTATATCGAACGTTTGTTCTAAAATTCAGGAAGGCGAACTTATGGTACATATACTTTTTAATCCGCTTGCCAACAACAGCACCGGCAAGGATGCCGCCATCAAATTGCAGAAAGAGCGCTTCCCAGACGCAGAACTGACCGATCTTATCGGGCTTGACGTATGCGCGTTTATTGACACACTGGGTAAGGACGACGAAATAATTATTTGCGGCGGCGACGGTACGTTGAGCCGCTTTGCCAACGATGTTCACGGCAAGGAAATTCCCTGCACTGTCAGGCTGTTTGGTGCCGGAACCGGCAACGACTTTTTGAAGGACATTGAAAGCGAAGTAACGGACAACATTGCCACGGTAAACAAATATCTCACCGGTCTCCCCACCGTCAAGGTGAACGGGATCGAACGCAAATTTATAAACGGTATAGGCTACGGCATTGACGGAACTGCGTGCGAGGTCGCCGACGACATGAAGCTGCGCGGAGAAACGGATATAAACTATGCCAGGATATCAATAGGTCTTTGCCTTGGAAAATACAAATGCCCGAATGCAAAGGTGACAGTTGACGGACGTGTAATGCAGTTCCGCCATGTGTGGCTCGCCTCTGCCATGAAGGGCAGATTTTACGGCGGCGGAATGATGGTAGCTCCCGCGCAGGACAGAAACAGCAAGGTAATGAGCTGTGTAGTTTTGCACGATTCGGGCAGACTGCACACGCTGGCGGTGTTCCCCGGTCTGTTTTCCGGCACACATGTAAAGCACCAAAAGATAGTTACCGTTTTGACGGGCAAAGAAATAACGGTAGAATTTGACCGCCCGAATGCATTACAGATCGACGGCGACACTGTGCGGGGCGTAAGAAAATACTCGGCAAAAATGCCGGAGTAAACAAAAAGCCGCCGCAGGCGGTAAATACAATAAAAGCGGAAGCGATGACGAGCATCGGTTCCGCTTTTATTATACCTGAAGAAGAGACCTTCAGGTATTATATTATATTCCTTTTCCGCAGGTACCGCGCGGACGCGGTACCCACGGGATTTCAGGAATGCAGTTAGTTTATCCAACCTGCTGCCACTGCATGACAGCAGGCATTTTATCTCACTTACCGTGAGAGGATCGCTTTATAACTCAGTCCAGGGGGTACTGGGAAGGAACGATGGAGTGTCTGAGCAGGTAGAGAGCATCTGCCTTGTCAACCTTACCGTCCTTGTTGAAGTCGCACCCCTGGTTCAGAGGATACTGAGCGGAGAGGATGGTGGATCTGAGCAGATAGATAGCATCTGCACGAGTTACCTTACCATCGTTGTCAAGGTCACCGCGAACGACGCCGGTCTTAGGAAGAACCTTGTAGGAAGCGTCCTTTTCGCCGCAGACGGAGCAAGCCTTGTGAGCAGTGTAGCCGTCTTCGGTAGCGGTGGGAGCCTTAGCAGCAACGTCAACCCACTTGTGTCCGGTTGCGGGGATCACAGCGGACGCGGTGGTGACAGCGCACTTCTTGCACTTGTAGCAGGCGGTGTGACCGTCGGTGGTGCAAGTGGGCTCAACAGCGGGGATAGCGTTAGCGTAGTCGAAGTCATGACCTTCCTGGGGCTTAAGGATCTCCCACTCGCAAATGCTGCAGTAGAGGCCCTTGGTGCAGTCGTTCATGTTTTCGGTTACGTAGTGAGGCTCGGAGGTAACAACAGTTCCGCACACCGTGCAGGTGTAGGAGTGACCGCTGGCAGTGCCAACGACTGTTCCGGGCTTATGCTCTTCGGTTGCCTTCATAGCAGTTCCGCAAACCTTGCACTTACCTGCGAGGCAGGGATGTGCAGCGTCGGTAACATGCTTTTCGCTGGCGACGATGCCGCAGCGAGCGCAGGTCCAGCTGTGAGCATCAGCAGAGATAACGGTCTCAGACTTGGTGAAGTTGTGGCCGTAAGCCGCACCGCTCAGTTTGCCCTTTGTATTCAGCATATCAAGCTTGCAGGTCTTGCACTTGTTGTTGGTAAGGCAATCGCGCTTGCCGTCGCTTACGCACTTAGCTTTTTCAGTCTTCTTACAGGTCGTGCAAGTTCTGATGTGATACTGATATGCAGTATTTTTATCCTTGTTGGCCTTGCCGTCCTTGTCGCACTTTTTGTATGCAGACCAAGTGTGCTTGCCTGTCGCCTTGATGACGTTCCAGGTCTCGTTGGACCAACCGCACTCGCAAGCCTTGTGAGCCTCGTAGCCGTCCTCACCGCAGGTAGCGTCCTTCTTGGCAACGTCTACAAGAGTGTGAGAAGCCTTGGAGGTGGTAGTTCCGCAAACGGAGCAGACCTTCCAGTGGTTCTTATCGTCATGTGCCCAACCGTACTTGTGATCAGCAGAAGCCTTCTGGACATAGCCGCAGACCTTGCAGACACCATCGTACTGGCAGACAGCACCGTTGGAATCGATCCAGTTCTTGCCGTCTTTGGTGTAGTGATAGCTGTGACCTTCGAACTCGCTGATCTCGTTGCAACCGGGAACAGTGCAGTAACGCCAGTGCTTTTCACCGCTATACTTGTAATCATCGCTCCACTTGTGAGTATCGGGAGTCTTAGCGACATCCTTTTCCTCGGTTTCATGGCACTCGGAGCAGGTGCGAACCTGTTTACCGACTGTCTGGCAGGTAGGCTCAACAGTTACCTTCCAAGCGGACCACTTGTGACCCTTTGCAGGGATCTCTTCGCCGCCCTCGTGGTAGGTGCAGGGGTACTCAACGCCGTTGATGGTAATAACGGTGGAGCACTTATAACCGGACTTGTTGCCCTTATCGGTGCAGGTAGCATCCTTACCGTCAACTGCGGTTGTTTCATGCATTGTATGACCCGCAAGCTCCACGCCGCATCTTGTGCATCTGACGGAGTCGGTGCACTTAAGAGTGGAGGC
>CATYWI010000085.1 GCA_958414155.1 uncultured Anaerotruncus sp.
ATGATGAATGGAACCGGAAAGCCCATATATAAAGAATTAGGAAAAGCTTTTGCAAAATCAGGACTCACAGGTTTGGGGATCAACTCAACAAAGTCCATGTTTACGAGGTTTGCTCAATGATTGAATCTGAATTGTACTATATTTTTGCTATTGTCTCATTATTATTTTCTATGGGAAACTATGCGCTGCTACGCGGAATAATATGGTCGATTGCATTGTGCAATATTGGAAAAAGAACATATAGATCAGCTGAATTCAAGAGCAAAAAAAACATTTCAATGTCATATTTGTCTGATTATATGACTCATTTTAGAAAACAGTATTATTTTTGGATGAGAGCAAAGCGATTTTTCGTAATATTTCAATTCATCTGTTTTTTTGTTTATGTGTTTCTTCCTTTATTTACTGATAATTTGACCTTGCCGTTTGTGTTTAATATAGCACAGTCTTTTGTCCTTTTCGTGTTAATTGGTGTACAATATGATGTAAATCGCAACACAAAATATGATAGATTTCATCAGAATAAGCCATGACGCATGCGATTTGCGCTTATTATCTCAATAATATAGTACAATTGTAGTCGCTCATTTGCAGAACTCAATACTTAAGCAGCAATTTAAACGATCCAGCAATTGAAATCTGACAGCACCGCTTTTGGCGGGTGTTGTCCAAGGAACAGTCAGTGCCGCCACATATGCAGCTACCGAAAAGATTGCTTACGGCAGAAAGCCTTCTCTTAAGGAGACACTTAAAGTAGGCATCACAAGCGGCGTTATGGCGGGCGGAATGCAGTTTGTCGGACAAAAACTCGGTATGATTCAGTGCTTCATAGCGGGAACACTGGTGGCAACCAAATCCGGGCTTGTACCGATTGAGGACATCCAACCCGGCGACCTTGTATGGGCAACCGATGAAGAAACCGGCGAGACCGCACTCAAGGAAGTTGTTCAGATCTTCCGGAATGAGACCGAGGAATGGGTTCATGTAAAGATAAACGGTGAAGAGATTACCTGCACGCCGATGCATCCGTTCTATTCTCCTGTTAAGGGCTGGACAAGCGCAATTGACCTTCGTGCCGGAGATATCCTTGTTATGCTCAACGGTGAGTATGTCGTTGTTGAGCAGGTTCAGCACGAACTGCTTGAAAGTTCGGAAACGACATATAACTTCGAGGTTGAGGACTATCATACTTATTATGTGGGCAGAAGTACGACTTTTGTCCACAACAAATGTCAAGTTGAAACAGGTGGAGCCAAAGATTATTCGGTGCATGATACACGCAACGGCGCGTTTCGTGCAGCAAAAAGAGAGGCGGGTATTCCAATGTCAGAGCAACCAGTCAAAGTTATAAATAGCGTTGACAGAATGGGCAAGACTATTCCAGGAAGAACCTATATTTTCAAAGATGGACAGCGAATTATGCAACATAGCGCAGGTCATGTGTTTGAAAATGGAATAAAATCCACAAGACATTTTAATATTTTTGGCTCATCAAAACACTTTTTCTATTGATTTTTAGTACAAATGTTCTTATTGTAAAAATGAAAAAACAATGTTTTATTGACCAGAAAAATCATGAAATAATATGCACATGTTTTCCCGCAGTACCCAATGAAGTTTCGGGATGGTATAATGAGGAACATGGTATCAGCATTGCCTCATATGGCAAGTTGATTAACAATGTTGTTAATTGCGTGGGGGCTAGTGATATAAAACTAATATCATGCTTCACATTTTATGACAGGCCTAACCTTCTGACGCAAAAGAAGGGGATGAGGGGCGTTTTCTCAAAGTTTAATGTGGACTATCAAAGTGCATTTGAATCACTTATAGAGGTCAATGGAAAAATATCATTCATTTCTATTGCTCAAGCCCCACTCCAAAATCTAAATTCCTTTTTCATCCCAGAGGTACAAAGCGTTATTTGCTTGAATTGTAATATTAGTGATACAGAATTAATGTGTCAAGCTCGAAAATGTGATTGGGAAGAGTTTGTGCATGATTTGACGCAAAAGTCAGAGGTCCTCATAACCTTTCTCGATGCAGGGTGTGACGGGAACAGTACAAAATTTCATTTTAAGACTTTCAGCGATGCACTAATTAGTCAACTTTGTGATTTTGCTGCGATGGATAATTACGAAATTGTCAAACGCAATGATTAATAAGTGTGGCATTATGTAAAGTTGGTGGCGGAAAAATCTATTGCATATGTGCTTTGTTATGTTGCATAGGCCATATACTTCTCATTTTTCGTGAGAACCGCCCCTTCCGAGTTGCACAAAATGCAACTCGGAAGGGGCGACATAGAAATACAGAGGAAACCGTTATTACAACCCTGCATGGGGAAGATTCATCAATACGGATTCGAGCAGCGTCCTGCTTGCTTCTCCATCATCCCTGACCGATAAAAACCTTTACGCCTACTGCGATAATAATCCTATCAGCAGAAAAGACAGCGACGGTGAATTCTGGCATGTCGCGGTCGGCGCACTTGTCGGTGCTGTCGGCGGTGCCGTTTCAAGCATCGTCTCTCAGGCACTCAACGTCGAGGACATTAACTGGAAAGCCGTTGCTATTTCGGCGGCAGGCGGAGCGATCGGTGGGGCTATCACGGCAGCATGCCCGTGTATGGCACCTGCACTTGTGGGATTGGTACAGGGCTCTATCAGTGCCGCAACATATGCGGCAACCGAGAAGATTGCTTACGGCAGAAAGCCTTCTCTTAAGGAGACACTTAAAGTAGGCATCACAAGCGGCGTTATGGCGGGCGGAATGCAGTTTGTCGGACAAAAACTCGGTATGATTCAGTGCTTCATAGCGGGAACACTGGTGGCAACCAAATCCGGGCTTGTACCGATTGAGGACATCCAACCCGGCGACCTTGTATGGGCAACCGATGAAGAAACCGGCGAGACCGCACTCAAGGAAGTTGTTCAGATCTTCCGGAATGAGACCGAGGAATGGGTTCATGTAAAGATAAACGGTGAAGAGATTACCTGCACGCCGATGCATCCGTTCTATTCTCCTGTTAAGGGCTGGACAAGCGCAGTTGATCTCCGAGCAGGTGATATCCTCGTCATGCTCAATGGCGAGTATGTTGTTGTCGAACAGGTTCAGCACGAGCTACTGGGAAGTCCAGAGACAACATATAACTTCGAGGTTGAGGACTATCATACTTATTATGTTGGTTTTTGGAGTGTTCTGTCACATAACAAATGCTCTAATCCTGGTGGACGTCACGGCGGAGAGGCGCATCGTTCGAAAGTTGCAAGTATAAAGAATGATCTAACCAAAAAAGGGTGGGATGTTTCGATTAACGAGTCGCGTGTTAATGTTGGTGGAGGTAAGTATTGCTATCCAGATATTGTGGCGACCAAAGGTGGAGTAACCCGTTATTATCAAGTAGGCAAAGCAACAAAAGCTGGAGCGCCGATTGCGAGGGAACTTCGAGCATTAAAGGATCTTGGAAGAGTAAGCGGCGTAAAGACATATTTTGTAAGATACAATTGAAATAAAACCGGATGAGAGGATAATATGAAAGTCATTCATTTTTTACAAAACAATTGTGATTTGACGGCATTTGCAGAATATATAGAAGGTTGCAATTTTGTATTGAAAACATCTGTAAACATGCCATTAGAATATGAAAGTCAGAGATGTTTGACTTGTTATATTACGGACAGTGCAGGATCTGTGCTGACTAATGAATCGAATGAAAATGAGAAGGTCAAATTTTGTACATCATATCAGATAGATTCATATTGGCAACTTGGTCGGGTTGTTCTTTTTGAGCCTTCATCGGAACATGATCTTAGCATTTACCAAACTATAACTAAACATATCAAAAAGCATTATCTTTTATCCGGTGATAAGCAGTTTTATATTGGTCCCGGTATGTATGAAGACTGGCTGAATTACAAAGTCAATTATCTTTCACCTTTTTTCTATCAAAAATTTGTCATTCCGGCGAGCGGTTTTGACTTTGACCACTTCCGAAAACATGTTACTGAGCGTGGCTATACTCTAAAGGGGGATGGCCTTGATATACGTCACCCCCTTGATGAGTCGATTGCAGATGGATATGTAATATTCTCCGATGAATGTAATATGTATACAAGGGTTGTTGCAAGAAAAGAATATTACACGTGCAACTCTCAGTGCGTTTTTCTTCACAAGAACAGGAAAGGGTACACTTTTATTGCCGATAACAGATTGTTATTCCCGCCGTTCATGCCAGTATACAATTTGTGGGATCAAATAAAAATCTATTTTTCTACAAGAAATTGAGACATCATCTTACTTCCCTGCCCAGTCACATTTAAGTGACTGGGCAGGGGGAGCTACTGAGAATAAGAAAGCAGGACTACAATGTTACAAACAATTATAACCCCGGGAATCATTTATTTAGCCGTACTTGTCGTTATCTTCATCACTGCCAATCAGGACAAGCCAACCGATGAAAATGTGGTAAAGCTGCATCCGATCTTTCTTGTGATCGGAATCATCGGATTTGTTTTGTTTGCCGCACTGACTGTGCTTATGATCCTCAAGTCCGAATTTACCGCGGCTTGGGTTTTCCTTGCCATCGGTGTGCTTTCAGCACTGATGATCCTCGGCTATTTCAACAACCGCATATTCTCCGGCAGGACAAGTATGACTTGCCGGAATTTATTCAGAAAGAAAACGGTTATCCCTTATCGGGAGATCCTATCCGTTGATGTGGATATGGACACCGTAATCAAAACGCCCAAGAAAAAAATAACAATCTATAATTACATGAGAGGTAGACAAGAACTGATGTCAGCCATAAAAAAATATAAGGAATCGGGGGATCACACGAACGACACCGTCGCCCCTGACAAAAAAGTAAAAGCAGAAGATAAATCCGTTCGCAAATTCAGTGAATCGGTGAATCGCTTGAGCACAGTTATGTTTTTGTACATTTTTTGTATCGTGCTTGCGGCCGGAATCGCGGCATTCCTCCTGTATTCACTTTTTACCGACTCGCCACTGAAACAGGATGAGGATTTTGGACTGTTTGTCGCGGTTGGCTTTGTCGTTGTAGCATTTCTCGTCGGATATGTTGTGTTGGCTGTTTGTGCCGCAAAAAGGGCACATCGGTCCAAAACCTGGCGTGCCATTGCTAAAAAATTGATACGTAATGGTTATTTGAAAGAAGACTAATGCTGAAAGACAGATAGCGGCAGTCGCAATCTTCTTTTTTGTAAATGCAACCGATGGGAAACCTCCTTTCAGGCAGACACAAATATTTAACAATTATTTTTTTGAAAAAAACGAAAAAAGGGCGGTTTTCGGAGTGAAATATACTCTGAAAACAGCCCTAAAATGGTCATTCGCCAGTCCGATTCCGCGTGGAAGATCGAAACCGGGGAAAAATATCTTTTTATTTTTACATTTTTGAGAGCATGAAAAAAGCCCGAAATTCCTGATGGAATCGGGCTTTTTGCCTCAAATATCTTTTAAGAGGCTTATACATGAGTATACTGCTGTTGTTTTAGTATTTCGTTTTGTTGTTGAAGCACAGTATGCACCTCCTTAATTTATCTATAAAGCCGATTGTTTGTATCGGTATAAAGCTTAACGCGCTCCAAATCTTTGTAATACTCCATTGCGGCGTATATATCGTCTTCCTCCGCCTACTCCAGCCGCCGCTTTGCCATATCTTGAGCTGCCGCCGCAAACTCCGCCGTAATCGTTCCACGGCTTTTTTCGGAACGAATGGCAGAACAGCGTTTTGTATATGCGGCTCTCAGCGGGTTATCCTTTGCCCGTTCGCTTCTGCCGAGGATAGCCGCATATCTGCGGCAGCTTACTTTTTCGCCATTATATAACTGCGGCGCTGTTCCGTAAGAACAGTATTTTTGCCGTCTTGCACTTTGCATATGGTCAATCTGAAAACGAGCACCGTCAGCTACAAGGTACACAAGCTGATTCGCAAGCCGGAGGAAGAGTGGAGCGTCGTTCCGAATGCACAGGAGGCAATCATTGACGAAAACACTTGGCTTAGAGTATATACACCGGTCATAAGATCTACATAGCAACCGCCGAGGTTGTTGAAGAGATCCTCGTA
>CATYWI010000086.1 GCA_958414155.1 uncultured Anaerotruncus sp.
GCTACGCCGTAGTTTGACTCACCGGCATACCACGCCCTGGCTATTTCGGTGATATTCCACGAGTAGTCCTGATAGTCATCATCTTCACACAGGTACTGATAATCTGCCGCTTTTGAATACAGCGTCCCGGCAGAGCCGCCCGAAACCATAGAAGATGTCCAGCTGCTCGTAACTCTGTATGCCGCTATATAGCCTTCGGCAGCCAGATACGATCTGCAGTAAAGCTGCACCTTCGCATCTGTTATATAAGCATATTCGGGAAGCTCCGGCAGCGTGCCGATCTTAAGATATGCGCGGTATCCGCCGCCAACGCGCAGATAGGAATTATCCACAGCCGAGCTGCCGGACACCGAGGTATTGACATACACATCGAGATAATCCGATGCCGAGGTGTTCAGCGACGGGTCGATTTTGACCGGGAACGCTCTGCCGTCGCTGTTGATCCAATCCGCGTCGGCGGTCACGGTGAATTTGTACTCTCCGTTGCCGAGGTCGCTCACGGAATACGAAACGGCATCCGAGCGCGCGCCGTCCGCATCGACCATGTACCCGCGCGGGATGACATACACCGTCTCATCGTCCGAGGGATCGTATATCCGCACCGACCCGTCACCGCATACGGCGGCGGTAAGGTTGTTGAGTGATATCGTGAATGTATATAAATAAGACGGCAGCTTTTTCTTGACTATAATGTTCTCCTTCACATTCGATGAGAAAACAATATACTCAAGGTCGGTACCGTCAAGTATGTTTTCGTATGTTATTTTTGATGACAGCTTATCAAGCCGCATGAGCTTCTGCAGCTTTGTTTCGGTGGCATCGGCCTCTTTTTCAAGACTCGTGACCTTTCCGGCGGTCTTTTTTCTTGCACCGTCAAGGCTCATGACGATCTTGCGATTTCCGTCATGCAGTGTGAAAAGGCTCACGTTGCCGGTTATCTTTTTTGCAAATTTGATGCGCGCGTTGCTTGTGGAGTAATCGTTTCCGGACGCAGCAAGGGTGTTATCTATGTCCTTCCACTCGCCGTTATCAAGGTAATGCACGGGCATGTCGTACTGAACTGCGATATTCGTTCCGTCCGGGCAATGAAAATGCTTAACGTTTTCCTCGCGACGCTCTGTCATTTCGTATGTATCGGACGCACGTCCGGCAGGCTCGTCATTTTCGCCGGATGTACCCGATGAAAGTCCGTCTATCCACTCGGCAAAAACAAACGTAGGAACAAGGTAAACGATCATAAGGATAGACAGGAAAACTGCAAGCGTTTTGAACGTGTACTTCTTAAGGTCTTTCATCTTTCTTTCCTTTCCGTGTTGGCATTGTATGCATACAACATACACTGTGTTTGTTTCAAATAGCATTTAATAAAAATGTACTGAAGCCGAATCATCTCACCCGCATTCTCATCACCTCACTCTGCAGTAAAACGAAATGTGCCGTTTTTGTCGTATAGTTTACCTGCCCCACAGGTGTTGAGACAGTTTCACCCCAATGTTATGTTGGGTATTCATGTGCAATAAAACATTTGTCGTAGATAAGGAATCAAGAAGCAATCAAAATATGAACCAACACTCCGCAAATAGCTACGCAAATGCACCTTCGGCTCCAGGAACACCACTTTAGCCCCGACTTTCAACCGTAATCGTGTTTTTTAATATTATTGGTTCCAATTGATTTTACCGAGATGGGTTTCCTGCAGGAGTTTCAGCACTTCCAGATTATCGCCATCAATATAGAGATTTTCGGTGATGTAGAAGTCTACGCTTTCCTCACGGCAGGGGTACAGCGTCTTATTGATCCGGCATTGGAATTTCTTGTCAGGTCACGCAAACTGATAGCACTTCTCATTGCCATCATTACGGTGCGTGCGACCTCCTGCTTGTCGATTGCCCGGACGCCCTCGCCGTTTTCGTTGATCGTTTCCATAACGGTGTTGGAAAGCATCATTGCCAACTTCTTAAAATTCTCATCGGCTTTGTTCGCCGTTCACATTTTGAGTTTATTCATTGTTTTTGTCATCCGTATCGTCAGGTGCAAATAATTCTTTCAGTTCTGCAGCTATTTCTTCGGCAGTCATTGAAGCCGTAGTCATAGCCTTGCGGTCTGCTATAATCGGGCTGTACTCAACGACCTGCTTTTTTGTCAGGTCGTGCCATATTGGAAGAATGGTTTTTCCGTTGACGGTTTCGACTTGAAAAAGTCCGTTCAACTCCGCTTTTGTCCAGTATTTATGTTCGTCAATGTAGTTAGGCGAGAGGATAACAACGCCATATTTTGATTTTGCCAATCCCCTATCGATTTTTTTCACGCATCGAATCGCCCCATTTGAGCCTGTCCGTGTCGTACCATACTTTGAGTCCCTGATTTCGTAACGCCTCTACAAACTCATCAACAAATGACTCTTTAGCCTCGTATGCGTGGGACACGAACACATCATATTCTTCATCAGCTGATATTGGAATAGTAGCTGATGTGACTACCGGCTGCGAAAGTTGCTGCTGGAGTTCTCTTATCCGAGCTTCATAGGACGCCTGAATCTCCAGATTGGCTTTATCCTGTTTCTTTTGCTCGTTTTGCTGCTCTTTTTGAAGTTTCAAATAGGCAGTAGCTCTTTTATCCTTTTTGCCTGCAATTTTCTTACCAATGTCTGCACTATCGCTTGCTTTTTTTGCTTTATCGGATTCATAAGCGGCAATCTGTTTTTGCTTGCTGCTAAGTGAGGCCAGCGAGATATGTTTCGTAATACTTTTTTGTACGGTATTGATTTTTCCTTGTAGAGTGGCTACTTCTTTATCCTTTGCAGCCTTTTTCTTTTCAAGGTCTGCAATTTCTTTGTCCAATGAGTTTACTGTGTTTTGGTATTGGGCTACCGACATAATTTATTTACTCCTTTTAGCTTCTCAAATTGTTTTTTATTAATTGTTAGATTTATAATGATAAATACCATCGACCATATCGATGGTTATCCTCCCGCTGTTGCGCCATCATATAAATTACATCATTCAAATTATATAAAATGATTACAATACTCGGGCTTTTTCTTGGATACATTATAACACATGGAATTATGTATGTCAACATATTATTTTGAAAAAGGTATTGACTTTATAGTATTATGTGGTATACTATGTCATAAAAGGAGTAGTGACATGGCATGGGAAGATGATATTGAGGAAAATATAAAATGCGGTCTTGTTGAATTTCTTATTCTTGCACTTTTGACCACCGAAGACATGTACGGTTACAGGATCAAAACGGAGTTGGCTGTAAGAACCAACAACGCAATCATTGTCAAAGAAGGCTCTTTGTACGGTCCGCTGTACAGAATGGAACAGCGCAAGCTGATATCAAGCAGAAAAGAACTGGTGGGAGAAAAAAGATTCAGAAATTATTATCACATAGAACCCCCGGGGGAAGAGTATCTCGACTATGCAATAAAAAAATTTCAACTTATTTTTGGCGGAGCCGCCAATCTGATAAAAGGATGTGGTTTAGATGAAAACAAGCCGGAATAACAAAAATGTTGTTAATTCATATCTCAGGCATATAAAAACCGCTCTTTTGTGTCCTTCAAGTATGAAAAAAGCCATTTTAAATGATGTAAATGAGCGAATCGCAGAACTTGAAAAACAACATCCGATCCTCACGCCGGATGAACTTTACAAAGAGATTGGCACTCCCGATGAAATCGCCCAAGGCTTTGAAAGCAGGCTTGAAATCGGCAGTCTTAAAAAGAATGCCCGAAAACTCACCAGGACAAAAATCCTCTGCTTGATCTTTCTTATTCTAATGATTCTATCGGTTATCATGGCTGTCATTATCATAAAGTCTAATGAAACATATTATTCTGAAACCATATATAAAACATCTTATATCGGGGAGACAAATTAACATGACAAAAAAATATTTGCTATTATTCTCACAGCTATGCTTCTGACTTTTTCACCACTCACCGCAATATGTGCAGAAAGTCATGAACCCATCTCAGCAGGAACTTATGAAACCAGTTCCACTACGGTACATTTTGAAGATGGTAGCTATATGGTAACCGTAGTTAGGCAGTCTTCAATTGTAAAATCCACAAAATCCACAAGATCTGCAACCTATACAAAGGTGGGAGAGAAAATTGTCAATCTTTATGATTCTAAAGATAATCTGCAATGGACTCACACAGTAACCGGAACCTTTAAAGTAAATGAAGGTGTATCTGTTGTTTGCACAAGTTCTACTTACTCGTCTGTCATTTATGAAAAGGCTTGGTCGTTAGCAGAGCATGAAAATAGCTATTCAGACAACATCGCATATGGCACTGCGGTTTATAAGAAAAAAGTCCTTTTTATTACAACAAATACACACAAAGTAGACATTTCAATCGGGTGCGACATTAATGGCAATATGGACTGATGAATTTTGAAAAACAGCAAACATCTTTCTATTTGAAATTTCCAAATTCACAATTGGTACTCATCTTGTAAAAAAGACGACTTTTAATGTCGTCTTTTTTGTTATCGCATTATCCATTTCATAGTTTGAACTGCTTAACACCTATGACAGCATACTCCCCCACATCTCTTTATTCTTATCGGAAAGCAATTCTCCAAGCTGTTCCCTTTGCTTCGTATCAAAGCCGTAAAGGTTCGCCGCTTCTTCTGCGGTTAGAGAAACCGTGTCAATATACAAATAAGTTTTCACAACTTCCTGCTCAACCGGGACAATGCTTCCGTCCTCCTGTGTTTCAAGGCGCGTTTCTTTCACCGTGATCTGCTCCGTATGGACATCCATACGATTCAAGCGGCGATAGATTTCTTTTAGAACCTCCGCTTTCGCTTCGTCAAAGGTCACGACATCTTCTGTCCGATTCGTCTTGACGGCATATACAGCGATAGCAAGACTCCATTCGCATGGCTCACCCGTTACAAAGCACATATCATAGTCGTATCGACTCTTTATCTCCGCAATCTGTGCCTCGT
This sequence comes from uncultured Anaerotruncus sp., assembly GCA_958414155.1. Next base: position 4,971 of record CATYWI010000086.1, read on the forward strand.
ATTCCGCATTTGCTTCGCGTACCGTCTGAACAACCGTAATACCGTTTTCATTATCCGGGTTTGGAGCAAAAATGCCGAACACCGATCCTACCACAAGTCCGATCATACAAATCAGGAGAATGACCACAACCGCAATCCAACCGCCTGCGGCAATTGCCGCAGCAATTCCCTTGACTGCCGCTGCCGTAGCTTTTGCGGCGGCAGCAATGGCTTTTTCCGCAACCTTTACAAACTTTGCGGTAGCTTTTGCCGCCGCTTTTGCTGCCTGTGCCGCCCTCTGTGCGGCTTTGACGGTCACTTTTGCGGTTTTCACCGCCGCCTTAGCTGTTTGCTGTGCGGTCTTTACACCTTTCTGCGCCGTTTTGGCCGTTGTTTTCGCAGGTGGTAAAGCCGGACGCTTAGGGGCAGGAAGCTGTTTCGGCTGCTGTACTTTCACTTTGAACTTCTTCTGACGGCTGCGCCATTTCAGGAGATTCTTTCGCGTTTCTTTCAGTCCCCAATTCCCGATCTTACCTGCACCATAGGCAACATTTTTTGCCGTGCGCCTTTCGGTGTTCTCAACCGCATTGCCGGCATATTCGTTTGCACTCCCGTAGCGCGTGTTCTGTAATTCTTCGCCGTACTCTTTTACCTCCCCTGCCCCATTTTTAACCTTTTGACCGAGCGTTTTCGCCCGGTCAAAGGTTTTTATGGTTCTGAGGGATTCGCGTGTCTTTATGCTCGGCATCACGATTCACCGAATTTGGTTGTCATCAAGGCATAGAGCTTTGTATCCTTCGGCACTTTGTTTACGAAAGGCACCAACGCTCCACCGATCTTGACAAGCCCGTGTCCTGCATCTACATTTGTGATATACCCCATCTGCAAATCCGAAATTCCCATCAGACTTGCCAGCTCTTCGCGGTCTGTCGCCGCCTGATTGAGCATGACCACAAGCTCGGAGTTTGCCAGCATGGTTCTTGCCGTATGGCTTTGCAGAAGATCCTCCACATTTTGCGTAATGCCCGTAATGAACGCACCGTACTTACGGACACGCTTCCACAAGGTAAAGAGAAAGTTTGCGGAGTATTCATGCTTGAAAAGGAGATAGATTTCATCAATGA
>CATYWI010000087.1 GCA_958414155.1 uncultured Anaerotruncus sp.
GCTTGGCGACGACCTTTTTCTTGCTTGCACAGTGAATGCAGGTCGCACCGGGGGAAGAGAGCGTTCTGCCGCATTTGGGGCATACAGAAAGCTGCTTTTCGTATACCGCTTTCATGCATTCGTAGGCTTCGTCTACGTCTCCGCCTTCGGAGACCGTCACAAGGAATCCCGCAGCAGCTTCGCACAGCGCATTCACGCTGAAGGTGTAGCGGAACACGTTGACCGTTTCGCCGCTTTTCAGCGCGATCCGGAGTATCGCGTTACCGTACATACGCTTGTTCTGAGCGGAGGCTATTTCGGAAATATCGATCGAGCTTCCGAAATGGTCGCTGTCAAGCTCGTATGTGTCTACCTTTTTCTCACTTACGAGCAGGACGCTGCGGCAATATTCTGATTTGACCGAAATATCGCCTACGATGGCAAAAAGGTAAGGGAATGCCGGGTCTTCACGGGAACGAAGCTTTTTCATCTCTTCGTCGTTCAAAACCGTGTTGATTAAGAGTTCTTTCATTTCTCTGTTTTACGGCGTGTCGTGCCGGCATGACACGATCGGCGCCGGCGGGAGGCCTCAACCGCACCGGTGGTGAAATATTCCGAAGCTGTTGTCATTCTGCGGATCATGTTACTTAAAATGTCGTTTGCGGCGGCGTTGTTGTCCGATATTTTACGGAAAATATCGATTTATTTTATCATCAAAAATATCGGGTGTCAACAATAAACTCGAATTATAGTCGAAATGACCAATAATTCATGCATAAGCTACAAAATATTGTCGGCGCAAATGCTGAATATTGGTCATATGATATAAAGCGTTGCCCGGGACTGACCTGCACCCGTCTTCAGGTGCGGCGACGTCTTGCGGAGGAGCGCGTTCTGTGAGAGGCAGGGGAGCGGCGGCGCCTGCCGATAAGTGCGCCGAGAAGCATTGCGGCGAACACGCCTGCATGCATCACGAGCTTCAGCCAGAGGGGATATATGTTGTGTTCTTTTACGAACACCGATACGACGAGCATAACGGCGCTTACGATCGCACCGGATACTGCCGCGGCATCATATGCGGCACGGCCGAGGATCCGCGAGGCTGCGATCCCTCCCGCAAGCGTCCCGCAATACAGAGCTGCAAGCGACAGCGGCAGTGCGAGCGGATCCGGGTCGGCGGTTTTATATGCGGCTAATGCTGCTATGAAAAGCAATATTATCCCTGCGGAAAGTGCGATCGCCGCACCTGCTGCGGCAGCCGTTAAAAAGCCGACGCCTGTATCGTTGCTTCTTTTTTGTGTTCTTACGGGCATTATCTTTGTATTTTTGCTTTCCGACGGCATCATTGTGTTTTGCTCCTCCGGCTCCGTTTCGTTTTTTATTTTGGTAAAATCTATGCGCGCGGATACAAAAATATACCCGACCGTGTTTACTTGCCGATCGGGTATGAAATATTGCTGAAAATCAGTATCACTTGCTTTCCTTGTCGGAAGAAGTGTCGGCTGAATTGTCCTTATCGTTTTTGTCCTTCTTCTTGTCGGACTTGTCGGATTTGGCGTCGGCCTTTTCCTTCTTGTCGTCGGACGTTCCGTTTACGGGTACCGTAACGCGTGAGATGGCGCTTTTGAGAATATGCAGACGCGTGCGGTCACGGCTGGTAACGATGGTAACGGTGTCCTCGCTGCTTATTGCGATGATTATACCGATAATACCGCCTATGGTGACTATTTCGTCGCCAACGGCAAGATTGTTGCGCATTTCATTTGTCTCTTTTTCCTGCTTGCGCTGGGGACGTATAAAGAAGAAATAAAACACCGCCAGCATAAGTACGATCATTACGACCGTTCCCCATGTGCTTGCTGCTCCTGTGGCTGCGGTGTCTGCTGCTGCTAAAAATACAGGCATTGTGTAATCCTCCGGATGAAATTTTACCCATATTATACACCGCATACTTCGCCGTTTCAATAACGAATTGTAAATTATTAAGCCCGGTGCTCAAAATACCGCATTGAATATTGAAAAAAATGTGCTATTGTGGTATACTATTGATAAATGAAAAAGGTAAGTATACCCTCAGAGGTGCATATGTGTGCTGAAACGGAAAAGCCGCGCCGCGTTATGGCGGAATATCTTGAATGCGGTAAGATAATAAATATTCACGGGCTTGACGGTACCGTCAAGCTGGAGTCATGGTGCGACACGCCGGATGTTCTTGCGTCGCTGAAATGTCTTTATTTCAGTAACGGGAATGGCGGATATGCCTCCAAAAAGGTCGTAAAGGCGTCGGTGCAGAAAAAATTCGTGCTTGCCCATCTTGATGGAGTGAATACTCCGGAGGCTGCTGAGGCTCTGCGCGGTACCGTTGTATGGGCGGCGCGCGACGAGCTGCCGCTCGATCCGGGGGCGCATTTTATCGCCGATCTTATAGGTCTGCCGGTCATAGATGCCGATTCGGGCAGGGAATACGGTACGCTTTCTTATGTGTTCAACGCCGGAGCCTCCGATATTTATACTGTTGACACACCCGATGGGGAGCGTATGATGCCCGCTGTTCCGGAATTTGTTATTTCGGTGGATATTGAAAAAGGAATATACATAAGACCGATCGAGGGGATGTTCGACTGATGATGCGATTTGACATTATGACGTTGTTTCCGGGGCTTGTCGATACCGTGCTGTCGGAAAGCATAATCGGCAGGGCGCGTAAAAGCGGCGCGATAGATGTGAACACCTACAATATACGCGATTACAGCGAGGATAAGAACCGCAGGGTGGATGATACGCCTTATGGCGGAGGCAAGGGAATGCTCATGGCTGCGCCTCCGATATATAATTGCTATCGTGCGGTCGTCGATGCCGCGCCCGATGCCGCGGCACTCAGAACGCACGTGATATTCATGTCACCCAAAGGTAAGGTGCTCACGCAGAGACGCGCACTTGAGCTTTCACGGGAGTATGACCGCCTCATCATTCTCTGCGGTCACTATGAGGGCGTCGATCAGCGTATAATCGATGAGATCGTTGATGAAGAAATATCTATCGGTGATTATGTTCTCACCGGCGGTGAAATACCCGCCTGCATACTCGTAGATGTGGTGGCGCGCACTGTGGACGGTGTGCTTGCGGCTCCGGAATGCTTTGAAAGCGAAAGCCTCAGTGACGGCATGCTGGAATATCCGCAATACACAAGACCGTATGAGTTCCACGGCGTAAAGGTGCCGGATGTGCTTATATCGGGTCACCATGCCAACATAGACCGCTGGCGGGCTGAGCAGGCGGCGGCGCTTACATCGGAAATGCGTCCGGATCTGCTTGACGGCAAGAACTGAGACTGTCTGTCTGCACAGTATTACGCGAAAGGAGAAAACGTACTTTTGAACGACGGTAACGGCATCGAAAAAAACGAAAAGAACAAAGAAAAAAACGAAATGAAGCCCGAAAGCGTCTTCGGCGCGATATGCGACCGCGTCTCCGAGAAGTTTGACGGCGGTGTCAGCGGCGCTGCGCTCACAGGATATTCGCGTGAAAAAAGTGCGTTCGACAGATCGGCGATAGTGACCGCGATAAGACGTTCCGGCAGCGGCAACGGTGTGATCAGACGTATAAAAAAAGGCGTTGCACGCACATTTGAGGAGTCGTTGACGGTCAGCGTTTTTTCTAAAATAAAAAAAGCGTCTCTCGGATGCGGCGTCAGGACCTACGGAGTTTTTTTCACGACATTCGGTATATATACGACGCTCATCTTTCTTATAAAAAAATACGCGCTTTATGTCAGTGATGTATCGAACGACGATCTGTTTTGTGGGTTGGCGATGATGCTTCTGGCACTGCCGCTGTTGTTCAGCTCGAAATCCCTTGCGCGCGCATTGGGCACAAGTGTGTTGCTTCGTCCTGTTCTTACCGATGCCTGCGGAGTCACCCCGGATAAGCTGGCGGTGCATTCGCGCGGCTCCGGCGCAGTGCAGAGCTGGGCGGTTATCGCGGGGATCGCGGCGGGGATGCTTACCTATTATGTTTCACCTGTCGGATTTATAGGGGTGTTGCTTATTGTTTTGTGTGCCGTTATGCTTTTGTGCTTCCCGGAGGCGGGAGTTTCGCTCGCTTTGCTCACGGCGCCGCTCCTTAACCTTACTCCTCGCCCGTCTGCGATCCTGGCGGCGGTCACTCTGTTGTCTGCTGTCGGATTTTTTGCCAAGTATATGCGCGGAAAAAGGACCGCAGTGTGCGGTCCGCTCGAAGCGGCTGTTGCGGCTTTTATGCTTTTGACGCTCTGCGGAGGTGTTTTTGTATCCGGCGGAGGCGACCCGTGGCCTGCCATTGTTCGGACGGTGCTTATGGCGGTATATTTTCTTATTGTCAATACCGTTAACACCCGCAAGCGGCTTGCGACATGCATATCGTTGCTCCTGGCATCGGCAACTGTCGTGTCATATATCGGGATAGCCGAGTTCCTGCTCGGAAGGTCCGTTTACGGATGGCTGGACAGCAGCCTGTTTGCCGAAATACCGGGACGTGTGACATCGGTATTTGCGAATCCCAACTCGCTGGCTTATTTTATAATCATGGCATTTCCGTTCGCACTGGCGGGAATAGTTCTTGCAAAAAAGCGGCGCGAACGCTTTTTATACTGCTTTTCGGCTCTTTCCATGCTGCTTTGCGCTGTCTTTACATGGTCGCGCGGCGCATGGGTCGGAATGGTGGCTTCGGCATTTGTTTTTCTTATCGCTCTCACGCCGCGGGCATTTGCGGTGGTTCCGGCGGCTGTTGCCGGCGGGTCGGTGCTTTGTATGCTGTTCCCGAATACCTTGGGGGCGCGCGTCGGGAGCCTGCTGTCTCTTGCTGACAGCGCGAATTATTACCGTGTGAAGATTTGGAACGGTGTGTGCCGGATGATCGGAATGTACTTTGCCGGCGGTATCGGTATAGGTGAAGAGCTGTTCATCAGCGCTTATATGCGCGTGGCATCTCCGGGGGTATGGAATGCCGCGCATGCTCACAGCCTGTGGCTCGGAGTGCTTACCGAGCTTGGTATCCCCGGGCTTCTGTTCCTTCTTTTGGTCATTGGGCTTCTTACGCAGAAGTGTGTTGAGTGTATAAGGCTCTCGGACGATAAGCGTGTTTCTGTGCTTTGCGGCGCCGGTATGTGCGGCGCGGCAGCGCTTGTGTTTGCAGGCTTTTTCGACTTTGTGTTTTACAACTATACCGTGTTCTTCACGTTCTGGGTTGTTGCGGGGCTTGCCTCTGCCGCCGCCGATATAAGAGTACGTGAGGTGCGCGCCCGCAACATCGAGATGATATCCGCGGGCGGTGATGATCGCGCGGCGGATATCACAATTTCATTCAATTGACACAAGGACGCGATCACGGTCCGAGGTGTGAAAGGAATCATTATCATGAACGTAACAGACCGAGCTGACGAAAAAAAGGTGCGGCGTTCCGGCTACCGGTTCAATGTGCTTGACGCGCTGATAGCGGTAATCATTTTGGCGGTTGTAGCGCTGACGTTGTTTGCGTATCTGCCATCGGGACTGTCGCATTTTTCATCGACGAAGAATGATGCAACGATCTCATATACAATTGAAATAAAGGGCATAAGGCGCGAACTTATAGAAGGCATTGCCGTGAACGATCCCGTTACCGAAAAGGGAAGTGCCGTGGCGCTTGGTAAGGTGAGCGCCGAGGTCGAGGTATCTCCTGCAAGCAGAGTCAGGTATGATGCCGCTTCGGGTGAGGTTGTTATAGATGAGCTTTCCGATGTTTCGGACATACTTATCACCGTCACGTCTGCCGCGGGGTACGACAAGTCGCGCGGCTACACCGTAGGCGGGCGTCGCATAGCAGTCGGCGCAGAATACTCCCTCAGTCTGCCGGGATTTGAGGGCACCGGCACCTGCATAAGCATAAACGAGATATCCTCCGGCGGAGGTGCAAAATGAAACGAAGCGAAAGCGGGGGCGCTCCCGCAGATAAAAGAAAAAACAAAATCAGATTCGGCGCTGCCGATCTGGTTATCATACTTCTGGTCCTTATCTCTGTGGCTTCGATCATCGTCAGAAGCGTATCAGACAATGCC
>CATYWI010000088.1 GCA_958414155.1 uncultured Anaerotruncus sp.
ATGCAGCTCGGAATATTCCCGCGCTGTCCTGAGATATTCCTCGGTATCCGCCTCGCCGGAGTGAGCTTCCATAAAGTCGGTCAGCTCATGCAGGCGTTCCTCGGCTTCGAGAAGCTCGGGATACGCGGTGAACATCTGCTCCCGCACCGTGCCGCCGCTCTCGGGGGATATCTCAAACGCGCTGTCCTGCGTAAGTATGCCGACCGTCGTGTTCTGATTTATATACACGCTGCCCGAGGTCGGCTCCGTCCTGCCGAGCAGGAGCGAGAGCAGTGTGGATTTGCCGCATCCGTTGGAGCCGACAATGCCGAGGCGGTCGTTCTCGTTGAGTGCGAATGATACATTTTTAAGTATGTCCTTCGGACCGAAGGAAAGTGAAAGATCGTTTACGCTGATTATGGTCATTTCCGCTATCCGTTTGTTACAATTTGATTTTTATTTCGCACGCCACGCCGAGTATGCGCGCCTCGCCCGTTTCGAAATCCACCACCGAAAGCGGTATTGGTGAATAATCGCGGTTTTCGGGCATAAGATATATGTTTTTTCCGCGGCGATGGAATCTTTTCACCGTTGCCGACTCGCCGCCCACAAGGCAGGCGACTATCTGCCCCTCCTCGGCGTACTGCTGCTTGTGAAAAAGCACGAGCGAGCCGTCTATCATGCCTATATCCTTCATGCTGTCGCCGCGCACACGCAGATAAAAATAGTCATCGACATCCGGGATATCCGCGACCTCATGCCCCATGAGCGTCTCGTTTGTGATTATGGGACTTCCCGCACGTATCTCGCCTATCACCGGCACCATCCTCTCGGCAAGTCCGGCGCTGCGTGAGGACCGCACCGTGCGCTCCCCGCCCATAAGTGTTTCCACCGGAACGCCGAAATAATCGGCAAGCTTTTGCAACTTGTCCGGCTTCGGCGAGCTTCTGCCGCGCTTCCAGTCGGAAAACGAGGAATTGGATATTCCCGTTTCCTTTGCCACGCGGTACACCGTGGTCTTGTTTGCGGCAAGCAGCCGCTCAAATGCCTGATAATCCATCTTACGTTCCCTTTTATGCTCCAAACACAGCGGCATGCCGGCAGAGCAATAAACAAAAATATTTCGTTTTTGCGTAATAGCTATTGACATTATTCCGCATATGTGGTATAATGCAGTCAGAACGAAGGACCGGATGGCAACACAACGCTCCGACATGTATATATTATAAGTCGAAAAAAGCGGTTTGTCAAGCGCCGTGCGGTTGATTTCGTGCTTAAAAGTGCGTTTTGCGTTAAAAAAAGCTGCAGGATCGCGACAATGCCCCGCGCGAGTTGCCCTACGCAAGCGCAAAGACGTAATATTCCGCGTATGCGGACTAAAGAAAGGGTGATAAATAATGAAAAACGAAGAAGAATACGCCGCCGACACCGCCTCCGCGCGCATACCGTGCGGCGACGGACTCGACGCGGCGCGTGAATATCTTGAGAGCTACCGCCACGGATGCCGCATGCTTCGCGCCGACAGGTACGCACTCGATTATTTCGACGGCGACGTCTGGCGCGATCCCGACGAGCGCCGCGCCGACGAGCTTGATCTTTCGCTGGTCCGGGCACGACTCTGCTCGGTACGCAGCTTTATTTCCACTCTGCCGTGCGGCGAAAGCGGCAGGATGCTGCTTTATTATCACTACATACGCGGCATTCCCGTTGCGGAATGCGCGGAGATGCTTGACATTTCGCGCGCCGGCGCTTTTCGCTTGCGTCGCCGCGCGCTCATTGCCGCCGCACGTGCGCTTGAACAAAAAAATTCCGCACCGCCGCGCCGTGTATAAGGCGCCGCAGGACGGAAAAAATATTACCGAATCAAATTTGAAAGGTCGGTAATAAAAATGACAGACAAACAAATGAAAACCGCAGCGGGCATCGCCGCCGGAACGGTCGCAATGGGCGCCATGATGGGAATGGGCATCGCCGCCTACAACTCAAAGCCTATGAAGATGCGCCGCATGATAAAGCGGACGGGAAAAACGCTTGACGCCGTAGGCGGAATGCTTAAAAACACTGCATCGACATTCTTCAAAATGTAAGGTCGCCGGCAGGGGGTGTTAAAAAACTCAATTTGAGTTTTTTAACACCCCCTGCGACTTGTTCCCGGCGGCTGAACGCCGCCGTTTATCTTTTCACTTCTCCGCTCGCCCCTCCGAAGGCAAGAGCCGAGACCTCGGCTGCATTCACAAGGGCGGCATCGCCTTCTATCGAATGCTTCAGCGCCTCGGCGGCAGTCGCAAACGATGCGCATCCGGCATCCGTCATGCCCGCATGCGCGGCATGGATGTAGCCCGCCGCAAATGCATCGCCGCCGCCCACGCGATCGACGATATGCACATCATACCGGCGCGAAAAGGCGCATTCTCCGCTTTTTGCGTTATAAACGAGCCCCCAGATGCGGTTATCGAAGGCTGAGATGCTACGCCTTACGGTGAGCGCGGCATGAGAAAAGCCGTATTTTTCGCAAAGCCTGACGGCGATGTCGCGGCAAAGGTCATCCGATCCGCACACATCACCTTCAGCGCCCGCGCCGAGGATATCCCTCGCCTGACCTGCGTTTGCTATCAGCACATCGGCTTTGCGACAGATCGCGGCAAGCACCGGGCGCGCCTCATCGACGCTCCACAGCTTTGAGCGGTAATTGAGGTCGAACGACACCACCGCACCCGCGCGGTGAGCGGCACGGCATGCCTCGATACAGATATCCGGCATTTGTCTGCCGAGCGCGGGAGTGATCCCGGTTAGGTGGAAATGATCCGCGCCGCGCAATATCTCATCCCAGTCAAAATCCGCCTCGGGCGCTTCGGATATCGCCGAATGCGCGCGGTCATATATGCAGACTCCGCCGCGCAGGTCGGCGCCTTTTTCATTGAAATATATCCCCACACGGCTGCCGCCGCGGACGATATGCCGGGTATCGACGCCGTAGCGGCGCAGTGAATTGACCGCCGCGTCGCCCATTGCGTGCGCGGGCAGTCTTGTGACAAACGCCGCGTCATCCCCGAGGCTCGCAAGCCCCAGCGCGACGTTCGCCTCCGCACCGCCAAAAACGACGCCGAAGCTGTCCGTCTGCACAAGGCGCGCGTATCCCGGAGGCTCAAGCCTCATCATGATCTCGCCAAACGTAACGATACGGCTCATTTTGCGCGCGCCTCCCGTATCACCTCAACCGAGCGGCGGCAGAGCGCGCTGATCTCATCCCACTTTTTGCCTCCGATGAGCGCGGGCGTGACCATATAGCTCCCGCCGCAGGCGCAGACCACCGGGCATGAGATGTACTCGGCAAGGTTATCGAGCGAAATACCGCCCGTAGGCATCACGCGGAACATCGGGAATGGCGCGGAAAGCGACTTTATCTTCGCCACGCCTCCGGAAAGTCCCGCGGGAAAGAATTTGAGCACCGAAAGCCCCATGCGGTATGCGGCATGATAATCGGTCGCGGTTGTGCATCCGGGAAAGATCGGGACCTTACGCTCTATGGCATAGCGCACCAGACCCGCATCAAAGCCCGGAGTTACGATAAAATCAACCCCCGCATCGAGCGCGGTGTCGATATGCTCCTCGCAAAGCACCGTCCCGGCTCCCACGATCATCTCCGGATGCGCCGCCTTCATTGCGGCGATAGCGCGCTCCGCGCCCTCGGCGCGGAAGGTCACCTCTGCCAGCGGCACGCCTCCGGTACAGAGTGCGTCCGCGAGCGGCAGGGCGTCGCCGTCGGGATCGTCCAGCCGCACGACCGGCACTATGCCGATCTCTGCGATTTTTCTGATAACAGCATCCGTATCCATCGTATCACACCCCGGAATAAGCGGAAAATCCGCCGTCTATCGGAAGCACGACGCCGGTTATAAATCCCGCCGCCTTTTCGTTGAGCAGAAAGAGCACCGCGCCCTCCAGTTCCTCCGGCTCGCCGAAACGCCCCATCGGCGTTGCGGCAAGTATCTTTCCGGTACGCGCCGTAGGCGTGCCGTCCTTATTGAAAAGCAGTGAGGCATTCTGGTTGGTGCAGAAAAAGCCGGGCGCTATTGCGTTCACGCGGATGCCGACCTTCGAAAAATGCACCGCAAGCCATTGCGTGAAGTTTGATATTGCCGCCTTTGCACCGGAATACGCAGGGATTTTTGTAAGCGGCGTAAATGCGTTCATTGACGAGATATTGAGGATCGAACAGCCCTCCTTGCCTATCATCTGGCGTGCAAACGCCTGAGTGGGCAGGAGCGTACCGAGAAAGTTCAGTCCGAATACAAAGCTCACACCGTCGGGATCGAGGTCGAAAAAGCTTTTCGTCTCGTCGTCGATGTCACCCGGCTCAAAATACTCCTTGTCGGTGGTGGCGCGCGGATTGTTTCCGCCCGCGCCGTTTATAAGGATATCACAGCTTCCAAGCTCTGCGGCAACGCGCACGGCTGTCGCCTCGCACGCGGCGCGGTCGAGCACATTGCAGACAAACGCCGCGGCGTGCCCGCCCTCGGAATTTATTTCATCGGCAATGCGGCGCGCGGCTTCCTCATTGATATCGAGCAGAGCCACCGACGCGCCGGCGCGCGCCAGCACGCGTGCAAAATCACTGCAAAGAACGCCGCCTGCACCCGTGACAACGGCTACCTTGCCGTCGAGATCCGTATCAAGAACATTTCTTTTCATCATTTTCTCCTTTATCTGCCCGCCTTGGTGCAGGCTTCAAACAGTCCGTTTATATAAGCGGCGCCGAGCGCACGGTCATAAAGACCGTAGCCGGGTCTGCCCGCCTCGCCCCATATCATGCGTCCGTGATCGGGTCTTACATATCCGTCAAAGCCGCAGTCCACGAGCGCGCGCACTATCGCGTACATATCAAGGCTACCCGCCGAGGAAAGGTGCGCCCTCTCCTCAAACGATCCGCCGCCCATTATCTTTACATTGCGTATATGCATGAACGCTATGCGGTCCGCGGCGGCATACTTGCGCACCATTGCGGGAATGTCGTTTCCCGGCACACAGCCGAGCGAGCCGGTGCAGAAGCAAAGCGAATTTGCAGGGCTGTCGTACAGCGCGAGCATACGGTCAAGATTTGCCTCGCAGGTGATGATCCGCGGCAGACCGAAGATCGGATACGGCGGATCGTCCGGATGTATCGCCATTCTCACGCCCGCCTCCTCGGCGACCGGGATAACACGGCAAAGGAAATGCTTAAGGCTACGCCAGAGTCCATCCTCGCCAAGCTCGGAATATGCGGCGATAAGCCCGCGCACCTCATCCTGCGTATAGCTGGCATCCCAACCGGGCAGATGGATATCCTCGTGCAGAGGATCAAGCCCACGCAGGCTGTCGGCATAAAGCACGAGCGACGTTGAGCCGTCTGCGGCGCGGCGGTCAAGCTCGGTGCGCGTCCAGTCAAATACCGGCATAAAATTATAGGTGACGCACTTTACGCCCACCTCGGCGCAGCGGCGTATATTTTCGCAATAATTGTCGATGAGGCTGTCGGCATCCGGTCTGCCGAGCTTTATATCCTCATGCACCGGGATCGATTCGACAACATCAAACACAAGACCGTGACTGCGGCATGCCTCTGCAATGGCGGCAAGGCTCTCGCGCGACCACACGCCGCCCGGCTTTACGTCATACACCGCCGACACTACCGAGCGCATGCCCGGTATCTGCGATATGTATTCAAGGCTCACGGGGTCGTCTGCTCCGTACCAACGGAATGACAGCTTCATTTTCCTGCGTCCTCCTCAAGTCCGAAATATTTAAGAGCATTTTCATAGCACACACCGCGCACTATGCGCATAAGTGCATCGCGGTCGTCGGGATATCTGCCAGACTCCACCATGCCGCCGAGCATATCGCAAAGTATGCGGCGGAAATATTCATGCCTGGCATAGCTCAGGAAACTGCGCGAATCGGTAAGCATACCGATAAACGTGCCGAGCACACCGTGCGCGGCGACTCCCGCAAGCTGCTCGCGTATGCCGTCCTCGTGATCGTTGAACCACCACGCGCTGCCGTGCTGTATCTTTCCCGGCAC
>CATYWI010000089.1 GCA_958414155.1 uncultured Anaerotruncus sp.
CGGGTAAGAGGTGAGATCAAAAAAACCGCCCAACGCCCCGCCCTTCGGGTCGTGCGCACCGAAAATCACTCGCTCGATACGCGCATTTATTATCGCGCCGGCACACATCGGGCACGGCTCAAGCGTGACATAAAGCTCACACCCCGAAAGCCGCCAGCCGCCCAGCGCCCGGCACGCCTCCGATATCGCTTCGATCTCGGCGTGAGCCGCTGCTCCGCCGCCGCTCTCGCGGCGGTTTTTGCCTCTGCTCACTATCTCCCCGTGCCGCACGATCACCGCGCCGACAGGGACCTCGCCCGCCTCTGCCGCCTCGGCGGCAAGACGAAGCGCTTCACGCATAAAATCGATATTGCTTCCACTCATGATAAGGGTATCTCCCTTAATATCGCCAGACCGACGGCTATAACAAAATATATTATTACCGACGGTGCAAAAAAGCTCTTTACCGCATCCGGACACACCGCGCCAATCTCACTTGTCTCTCCGTCATCCGCACTTTTGTTTTTTCCGTTTCTTATCACAAGATACGCCCCGGCGCAAAGCCCCGCAAGAATGAGCACGGCATCGGCAAGAAATGATATCGCCGCCGCACGCTCCGGAGCGACATGCTCAAGTATAGCGCCAAGCACTACGGACGAGAAATTATTGAACAGGTGGATAAAGGTCCCCGCCCATATCGAACCCGTGTAAACATAAACCGCACCGAGTATTATCCCCGCGACGAAGGTATAAAAGAACTGCCAGAAGTTATTGTGCATGAGCGCAAACATCATAGCCGAGCCGATAATGGCAGTTGTCTTACCGTATGGAAGAAGGCTTGACAGTACGCATCCGCGGAACAAGAATTCCTCACACACCGCAGGGACCAGCGCCATATTGATAAATGAAAGCACTATGCCGACGGCATCTGTTGCCTCTTCCCATGATGACGTCTGCGGCATTCCGACCGCTGTAAGGAAGTAGTGATTCACATATGATGCCGCAATATTGGCGCCCATGGCAAAGAGGATCAGCGCCCACAGCTCGCGCGGCACCTTGACATCAAGCCGCATCGGGCGGTGCATAGCGCGCGGAGAGATCATAAAGAAGAACCCCACCGGAAGCATAAAGGCTGCAAGATATACAGCCGCATCGATCATTCCGGATATGATCTTGACCGCATACGGACCGAAAATCCCCGGATATTCCCCAAAGATGATCCGGATGAGCGGCTCCGTAATGCCCGACAACGCATAAAGAAGATCAAGGAGTATCGTGTGAAATATCATGGTGACTCCGAGCTTGCCCGCAGTCATTCGCAAACGGCGGGAGTCATCCGCCATTTCAAATCCGATCTTCATGACATTTCCTCCGCGATCCTGCCGAACCGTTGTCGGCATATTTTTATACATTGTATATTATACAATAAAATTATACGCTTGTCAACTGCAAAAACGGCGGCATAACGCCGCCGAAAATTCAATGGGCTGCCGCATTTGCGGCAGCCCATTATCGATTTATTTAAGTTTGATCAGTGAATGATGCAACGCTCGGTGTCCTTATCGAATATGTGCATACGGGTCATATCGAAAGCGACCTTGATGTTGTCGCCCGCACGGGTGGTGGAGCGGGAGGATACGCGCGCGATGAGGTTGGTCTCGCCTATGGTGAGGTAGAGATATATCTCAGCGCCCATAAGCTCGGTAACATCAACATAAGCGTCAACAACGCTGTCCGGGAAGGCGGCGAGCTGCATGGGAGCATCATGGATGCACTCGGGACGCAGACCGACGATAACTTCCTTGCCGATGTAATCCTTGAGATCGGGGTTGTTAGCCTTTTCGGTGGGCAGCTTGAGGGACTTGTCCTCAAAGTTGAAGTAAACGTCATCGCCCTTCTTAACGAGCTTGCCGTTGATGAAGTTCATCTGAGGAGTTCCGATAAAGCCTGCAACGAAGAGGTTTACCGGCTCATCGTAAAGGGTCTGAGGAGTATCGACCTGCTGGATGAGACCGTCCTTCATAACAACGATTCTCGTTGCCATGGTCATAGCCTCGACCTGGTCGTGTGTAACGTAGATAAATGTGGTCTGAACGTTCTGGTGCAGCTTTGTAAGCTCGGTTCTCATCGCCGCACGGAGCTTAGCATCGAGGTTGGAGAGCGGCTCGTCAAGAAGGAAGACTTTGGGCTTACGAACGATAGCACGACCCAGCGCAACACGCTGTTTCTGACCGCCGGACAGAGCCTTCGGCTTTCTGTCGAGCAGGTGGGTAATATCAAGTATACGCGCAGCGTCTTCAACGCGTCTCTTTATCTCTTCCTTAGGTGTTTTGATGAGCTTGAGTCCGAACGCCATGTTCTCGAAAACGGTCATATGAGGATACAGAGCGTAGTTCTGGAACACCATTGCGATTTTTCTGTCCTTAGGAGCAACATCGTTGACCAGCTGATCGCCTATAAACAGCTCACCCTCTGTGATCTCCTCCAAACCTGCTATCATACGCAGGGTCGTTGATTTACCGCAGCCGGAAGGACCGACCAGAATCAGAAACTCCTTATCCTTGATATCAAGGTTGAAGTCGGATACAGCGGTAACTCCGCCCGGATATTTTTTATAAATGTGTTTAAGCGATACACTTGCCATAGGATGTGATTCCTCCTTGAAATTCGGATCGGACGCTCACCGATCCGGGACTATATTCTGTACTATAATATTGTAGCAAATTTTCGTCAAAAATGATAGAGGCTTATTCCCCAAATTTTCAGGTTCAAATTTGTACACATTGCACAAACATACGCGTTTTGATACCATCAAGACGCCTTGAACGCCATTTTTGACCCTTTGATGTAAACGTGATTTACCATGCACGCAATACATGCAACGGCGCAAGGACCGCTTTATTCTTCGTCCTTGCCGAGCTTCATGGAAAGACCTATGCGGTGACGCGCTGCGTCTACCGAAATGACCTTGACCTTAACTATATCGCCGACCGACAGCACCTCGCCGGGATGCTTGATGTATCTGTCGCAGATCTGCGAGATGTGGACAAGACCGTCCTGGTGCACGCCGATATCGACAAAAGCGCCGAAGTCTATGACATTTCGGACCGTGCCGGTGAGGATCATTCCTTCCTTGAGAGAGGAAATATCCATAACATCGTCGCGCAATACCGGCGCGGGGAAGCTGTCGCGCACGTCGCGACCGGGCTTTTCAAGCTCGGCTACGATGTCGCAGAGCGTCGGCTCGCCGACGCCTATCTCCTCGGCGACTCCGGCGCGTCCCTTCTCCGCCACCTTCTTTCCGAGCAGGCGAAGCCCGCCGGAACGGATCTCCGATTCGTCAAATCCGAACATTCCGAGCAGCTTGTGCGCCGCTCCGTATGACTCCGGGTGAACGCCTGTCGCGTCAAGCACCTCGTCGGAGCCGGAAACGCGGAGGAAGCCCGCCGACTGCTCATACGCCTTGTTTCCGAGGCGCGGGACCTTGAGCAACTCCGCGCGGCTCAGAAATTCGCCGTTTTCCTCACGGTATTTCACAATATTCTTGGCAACGGGAGCGCTTATGCCGGAAACATACGAAAGAAGCGAATATGACGCTGTATTAAGGTCGATACCGACAGAGTTAACGCAGTCCTCGACAACGCCTGTCAGCGCCTCGTCGAGCCGCGCCTGCTTCATGTCATGCTGGTACTGTCCCACGCCGACCGACTTCGGGTCGATCTTGACAAGCTCCGCTAGCGGATCCTGAAGGCGACGTGCTATCGACACCGCCGAGCGCTGTGTAACATCGAAATCCGGGAATTCCTCGGCTCCGAGCTTGGACGCGGAGTAGACCGACGCGCCCGCCTCGCTGACCATGATATATTTGCAATCGCCGGGCGTCTCCTTGAGCAGTCCCGCGATGAATATCTCGCTTTCCTTTGATGCGGTGCCGTTGCCTATCGCAATGACATTGACGCCGTACTTGCGGATGAGTCCTGCGACCACGCGCTTGCTCTCCGCAATGCGTTCCTGCGGCTTTGTGGGGTAAATGACCGCCGTATCGATGACCTTCCCCGTCTTATCGACGACCGCGAGCTTACACCCGGTACGGTAGCCGGGGTCAAATCCCATAACGGTCTTGCCGCGAAGCGGCGGCGACATCAGCAGATGCTTGAGGTTGTCCTCAAAAACCTTGAGCGCGCCCTCGCTCGCGCGGTCGGTAAGATCGTTCCTTATCTCGCGCTCTACGGACGGCGCTATGAGCCGCGCGTAGCTGTCGTCTATCGCGAACTTTACAAGCTCGTGCGCCGGGCTTGCATTGTCCTTGAGGAATTTACGGTAAAGATAGCTCATCACAAGCTCGCCGCCCGGTTCGACGGAGACCTTGAGGAAGCCTTCCTTTTCGCCGCGGTTGACCGCAAGCACGCGATGCCCCGCAATGCGCTTTACGCGCTCCGAAAAATCGTAATACTGCGCGTATACGGAATCCTCATCCTTTGCCGCCTTTGAAACAAGTATGCCATGCTCTGCGGTGAGCGTGCGCACGCCCTTGCGGCAGTCGGCATTGTCCGAGATATTCTCGGCAATGATGTCAAGCGCGCCGGCTATCGCTTCGTCCGCGCCCGCGACGCCCTTTTCTTCGTTTATGTACGCTACCGCAAGCTCCGTTATCGGCGCATCGTATTTTTCGTTCTGAGCAAAAATAAGTTCGGAGAGCGGCTCCAGTCCCTTCTCGCGCGCAACCGAAGCACGGGTCTTGCGCTTGGGGCGGTAGGGGCGGTAAATATCATCGACCTCGGTAAGCGTTTTTGCCGCATCGATGGCGCGTTCCAGCTCCGGCGTGAGCTTTTCCTGCGCGGCGATAAGAGCCTTGACCTCCTCGCGCCGTTTTTCGATGCTGCGCAGATAGTTCAGACGGTCAAACAGGTCGCGCAGGACGGTATCGTCAAGCGAGCCTGTGACCTCCTTGCGGTAACGGGCTATGAACGGGATCGTGTTGCCCTCGTCGATCAGAGCCACGGTCTTTCTGACCTGTTCGACTTCCAGTCCCAGCTCCTCCGCCAGTGTTGCTTCAATATCTATCATTTTTATGTCTTCCTTTTTTTATAGTATTCGGTTACGTAAGTGCGAATGTATCGGATCACCGCTTCAAGCCTGCGGCGGCATAAAGCGCTGCCGTCTCGTCGTCGGCGAGATACCGCCATCCGCCGCGCGGCAGTGCAGGATCGAGCGTCAGCGGACCGAAGCTCACGCGCTCAAGCGCGGTTATTTTGTTGCCGACCGCGCCGAACATCTGCTTTATCTGATGGTATTTCCCCTCATGTATCGTAATAAGCCCGTGAGTGCCGTCCTCCGGCTCAATGCGGCACGGAGCGGTAAGCACACCGCCCTCGATATAAACGCCGCTCTCCAGCCGTTCGCGCGCGTCACGGGAAAGCTCCACCGACGCCGTATAATTATATGTCTTGTCCACATGCCGCGCCGGCGACAGAAGGCGGTGAGCAAGCTCACCGTCATCGGTCAGAAGCATAAGACCAACAGTGTACTTGTCGAGCCTGCCGCACGGAAAGACCCGTGCGCGGTCACGCTCCGCACACAGCTCGGTGACCACCGGGCAGCCGTCCTTTTTGTCCTCGGTCGCACTGACATACCCCTCCGGCTTATTGAGCATGATGTGGATATGCTCGCGCCATTCCACAATGGCTCCGCGCCGCACGACACGGCTGACGCCCGGCAGGACATCGGCATCCGCACTGCGTGCCGGACTGCCGTCGATGAGCACAAGTCCCGCGCGCACATCGCGCGCGCAATCACGGCGAGAGCATTCCCCCGCCGCGGAAAGATATTTGTCAAGCCGCATCAAAGTCCTCCGCCGGATCGTCACATCGTCAGCACTATAACGGCAACACATCCGAAAAGCAAAAGCCCCAGTCCAAGCCCGATGAGAAAATCTCGCATTTTTGCATTCATGAAAAACCTCCGCGCTTTTTTTATAGTAT
>CATYWI010000090.1 GCA_958414155.1 uncultured Anaerotruncus sp.
CCACACCATGGCGCAGCATCCCGTCTGTAAATTACCTGTTTATTATATCAATTAAAACAACGACTTTCAAGCCGCGCGCACGATGTTTTACACCCGGCGTTCAAAATTAACCCTGTGTTAACAAACGCGGTCATGTTCCTTCAAATAAAATCAGATAAAAACGTGTGATATTGAACTATATTTTTTCGTTTGCAAAGCTTCCATTGTGCATTGTATACGATTTGTCGGCATACAATGACAATATATGGAGGATGAGCATGAAAAACAACAGTCTTTGCATCACACCCGGTCTGACTGCCGGAAGCCTTGCGGGGAATTATCTTTTCGCCGAGGTCGCCGCGCGTATAAACGAATACAAAAAAAGCGCTCCCAACCGCGTAATAGATCTCAGCATAGGCGATGTGACACTGCCTCTGCCGCGCACCGCGGCGGCGGCGCTCGCCACGGCGTCTGCCGAAATGGGGACCAACGCGGGCTTTCGAGGATATCCGC
Source organism: uncultured Anaerotruncus sp. (assembly GCA_958414155.1). The sequence goes on from CATYWI010000090.1 coordinate 493, forward strand.
CGTGCGCAGGATATGATTTTTTGCGCGAGGCAATCGCCTCAGGTCATTACGCCCGGCTCGGCGTCCGCATAGGTGCGGACGAAATTTTTATTTCGGACGGCGCCAAGACCGACCTCGGGGTACTGCCGCAAATTTTCGGCAGGTGCTGTGTGTATCTGCCCGACCCGACGTATCCCGCCTACCGCGATGTGAACATCGCCGTCGGCAACACCGTAAAATACATAACCGCGAACAGCGGAAACGGATTTCTGCCGCTTCCGGACAGCGACTGCGGAACGGGGATATATTACATCTGCTCGCCCTCAAATCCGACCGGTGCGGCGTACACGGAGGATGAATTGGGCATATGGGTGCGCCATGTTTTGTCTACCGGGTCGGTGATAATATATGACGCAGCGTACTCGATGTTTATTCCCGACGCCGACCGCGTGCATCCGCGCACCATATATGCTGTCCCTGAAGCACGCAGGTGCGCGATAGAGGTGAATTCCTTTTCAAAATCCGCGGGCTTCACCGGGCTGAGATGCGGCTTCACCGTCATTCCGGCTGAGCTTACCGTGGACGGCACGTCGCTTTCCGGCGTCTGGCAGCGCTACCGCGCAATGACGTCAAACGGCGTTGCATATCCGGTCCAGCGCGCCGCGGCAGCCACGCTCACGCCGGACGGCAGGCGAGCCTGCCGCGCCGCAATAGGATACTATCTTGAAAACGTCACGATTTTGCGGCGCGCTCTGCGCTCGTGCGGTATCAAGACCGCGGCGGGCGGGATTAGCCCGTATGTATGGTTCCGCTGTCCCGGCGGCGATTCGTGGGACTTTTTCACGCGTCTGCTCGAAAGTACCGGGATCGCGGGAACGCCCGGCGCGGGCTTCGGCGCGGCAGGCGAAGGCTACTTCCGTTTTTCCGCCTTCTGCCGGCACGAGGATGCAGCCGAAGCGACGGAAAGGCTCCGCAACCGGCTTCCGGACTGCCGGATGAGTTAATTCAACCAATTAATCATTAATAATAATTTTAATATTTAGCTTTATACCCCATACATTCAAACATCAGCTAACAAAAAACTTTTTTAAAACACCTCTTGACAATTAAAACTTGGAATGATATAATGTAGGTACAGCAAAATACAATAAAACTTGGAGGTGAAGTGTGCATGGAAAAAGAAAAAATATTAAATTTGGCACAAAAAAATCATGCTGTGGGGAATGAATTCGAAAACCGTGTTGCATCGAAAGGCACCACACTAAGTTGTCTGACATCAATTATTATTGGGATCATATTATTTTTGATTGAATATGTTGCAAAAGGTTCGGCCAATATAGGCTTATTGGCTATTGGCTTGACAGCATCATGTGTTCAATCGTTGTATGAAGGAATTAGAAACAAAAAAGCACTGCTCATTATCGGAGGTTGCGTCCAGATACCCTTCGTGCTTTTATTTATTATCGCATTTATATTTCAGGTAGTCAAAAAATGAACTCACATCTCAAATTAAAAAACAATTTAAAAAAATACAGGACGTCTGCAGGGTATACACAATCTCAACTTGCCCAAAAAGTCGGAACGTCAAAAAACACAATAAGTTCTATCGAAACGGGTCAATTTGGTCCCACAGCATATCTTGCCGCACTGCTGTGCGTTGCCCTTGATTGCAAATTTGAGGAGTTATTTTACTTCGATGAAGAGTAAAGTCGCATGTGGAGTTTATATTTATACATGAAAGGATGTAAAAATGGAACAAAATATGATGCAGCAAATTGATATATTCTCCCCTCAAGAGTCCACCTCCCACGTTGTCTCATCAAAAATTGATGTCAAGCGAATGGAGTTTCTTGCTTCTGAAAGCGTTTCATGGGAGGAATTGTTCGACGGGTTCAACGACTTGAAAGCTATAACCTACTCGTCCGGAACAAACTTTATAGGTAGATTATTGAACCTTTTTGATACTGCAGAAATCATTTTCGGATGTGAAGCCGTAATGTCATATTCAATACAGGAAATAATGGCGTTTCAGTCAAAACTCATTGATAGACTGCGTAGTTCTCCGTCTTATGATGCAATTTTGAAGAAAATTGACAGGGATAAATTACATTTATATGTCGTCAGGGAAAAGCTGTCGCATGAAAAACTATATCTGTTATCATCTAACGGAGGAAAAAAACGCGTAATATCCGGGTCAGCCAACATGTCTTTCAACGCCTTCAACGGTCGCCAGAGAGAAAACATATGGTATGCAGACGGCGATGAAATTTACAACTGCTATCTGTCAGAGTTCAACATTTTAAAGGAAAGCAGTTCCGATAACATAAGCCATAAAGCTTTGTGCACCGCGGATGACGAAGAAAATGTCGATGCCCTTCCGATCGCTGAAACCACAAATGTCCGTACCGCCATTGTTATCGAGCCGTCCATGGAAAGCAAAGAGGACATTCAATTTGTACTTGACGTAGATAAGCGTGCGAAAAAATTGCTCCATTCTGTCCGAAGCCCGACAAAACCGGGAAAATCATAATAAATCCGAAAAACATACAAAAACTCAAGCGCAGTATTCATGACGAGACAGTTAAACAAAAAGATCAACACAAAGAACATCCACAATTGATCATAGATGTTTTAAATTCCACCGTGACATTAAACGACGAAAACATTGATTTGAATCCAGCTGCGAAAGATATACAAAATGACGTTGATCTTTTTCTTAAATACATGAATGGATACAAAAGCTTTCACGGAGAGACTCACGATTTGCAATGCAGATATTTTGAATTTGCAAACTGGTTTTTCTGTTCTCCTTTTATGGCAACTATGCGTGATATGGCATCAAGATATGACCTAAACCTGTTACCCTACCCAGTATTTGGACTTCTATATGGACACAGTAAAGCGGGAAAGACTACCTTTCTCGAAACTTTGCTTAAAATGATGATAGGACAAAAGCCCAAAATATCAGCTCAGGAATTTACACGCGGGAACATAGAATATCTTAAAAACACGGTAAAAGGCGCGCCGATCATTGTTGACGATATAGTAAATACCCGGTTTAACCAGCATGCCATAGAAACAATCAAAACCGACAACTTTGGGATTGCAGACCACATGGTAAATTACCCCGCAGTTGTAATAAGCGCCAATGATGATGTTAAAGCCGTTTCGCCCGAAGTAATCAGACGAACCATCATCTGTCGCGTCCAAGCAGGACTTACCAATACTGAAGTAATGCAAAGCAAGATTGTCCGTACTATTCAAAAAAATATCGGAACGGCTTTTTACAGAGAATATCTTAGACGTATGCTTTTTATCGTCCAGAATCTAATTGAGACCATGAAAGACGATTCTGTGGAAGTGGCTCCCGATATTCTCAAAGAATCATCCGAAGTAATATGTTCTATAATAAAAGAACATTCCGATAACACACCGGAATATATCAAACAACTGTCACTTGACGATTATTTCAATGAAAAAGTTACCGGGAAGTATGCCATAAAAACAATCCGTACAGTATGGGAAACAAACCCGAACACATTTTTGATTAACCGAAAAGGCAATGAACTAAAATACAATGCCTTAACAACGCTTGAGGCTGACCGCTTGATAAAAGAGCTACCAGAAAACCTTGAGGCGCGCAAATCGCGTGAATTTGTCATAATGAAACTGGATGAAGCCGAAAAATTCTTCGGCATCAAGTTCAAGAAGAATCTGCTACAATTGCTTGGGCATTCCATCGGTGAATAACACACTGAACGCTTCAATCACGTCTTACAGCCAAATGAGTCCCGTGCTTTATTCAAAAGCACGGGACTCATTTAATATTTACTGCTTACATGACTCTGCCAGCTTCCCTATCACGTACTCGCCCATTTCGCGGCAGGTGGAACCCCCGCGGCGGCCTGTAATCTTTATCGGAGAATCGGGAGCCGTGGCGGCATCGAGCGCCGCGCGCAGGCGGTCGGCACGGTCGGCATGGCCGATATGACGCAGCAGCATCTCCGCGGCGCGGAGCATACTGGCGGGGTTGGCATAGTCGCCGTCGCCGCGCTCTATCATACGCGGAGCGGAGCCGTGTATAGCCTCAAACATAGCATAGCGCGAGCCGACATTGGCGCTGCCCGCAGTTCCTACACCACCCTGTATCTGTGCCGCCTCATCGGTAATGATATCACCGTAGAGGTTCGGAAGCAGGAAGATCTGGAAGCCGGAGCGCGACGCGGTATCAAGCAGCTTTGCGGTCATGATGTCGATATACCAGTCCTCGACCGTAAGCTCCGGATATTCCTCCGCCGCGATCTTATGCGCGATGCGTGAGAAGTCGCCGTCGGTCTTTTTCATTATATTCGCCTTTGTAACACAGCAGACGCGGGTCTTGCCGTTTTTTCTGGCAAAATCATATGCCGCGCGTGCGATACGCGCAGTGCCCTCGGCTGTCGTGACCTTGAAATCGCATGAAAGCTCGCCCGGCACGGACACTCCGCGGCTTCCGAGGACATATTCACCCTCGGTATTCTCGCGGAAGAAGGTCCAGTCTATTCCCTCGGCGGGAATGGAAACGGGGCGCACGTTTGCAAACAGGTCCAGCTCGCGGCGCATGGCAACGTTGGCGCTTTCAAGTTCCTTGGCTCCCGTACCGCCCTGCGGGGTAGTCGTCGGCCCCTTCAGCACGACGTGGCATTCGCGGATAGCCGCAAGCACATCGTCGGGTATCGCCTTGCCTGCTGCCAGACGGTTCTCAATGGTGAGTCCCTCGATATCGCGCAACTCTATCCTGCCTGCGGCGATCTCATCGGCAAGCAGCGCTTCAAGCACGCGGCGAGCCTCGGCGGTAATGATAGGACCGATGCCGTCACCGCCGCAGCAGCCTATTATGATCTTATCAAGCGCAGCATAGTCGGTCGCAGGTGGCGCGCTTTTCATTTTATCGTTGCGTGCAAGCTGCTCGCGCAGTATCTTTTCAAAATCCGCAACGGCGGATGAGATATATTTTTCGTATGCGTTTTCCATTTTCGTGACTTCCTCTTTTTTTTATTTTGCCGAGTATTTAAGCAGTCCGCCGGCACGAAGCACGGCTATCTGACGCGTGCTGAGCGCCGCAACGAGCGGTATCTTCTTTCCGTTCGTTTCATCGCTGAGTATCACTCTGCCGCTCTCAAGTCCGCCGTCAAGTCCGTCAAGCGAAAGCACGTCGCCCTCGGAAATAAGGTCGTAATCCTCCGCATTTTCAAATGTGAGCGGCAGTATGCCCGCGTTCACAAGATTATCGCGGTGTATACGCGCAAAGCTCTTTACTATGACCGCACGTACTCCGAGGTAAAGCGGAACGAGCGCGGCATGCTCGCGGGACGAACCCTGACCGTAGTTGACCCCGCCGATCACGATGCTCTGACCGAGCGCCTTTGCACGCTTCGGGAAATCGGCATCGCAGACGTTGAAACAGAATTCGGAGAGCTTCGGTATATTTG